>CAYFQZ010000303.1:0-3789 GCA_964345305.1 uncultured Ignavibacteria bacterium
CCAGACAGGCCGTTCGCGGGAAGACCGGCGTGGCTCGAAGGACCGCCGATCTGATATTTTCCTGCCTGGAGAAACGGTGATTCAATGGGAAGAACGTCACTACCCGGACACAAGGAGAGAAGCGGGCCGTTTTGGGCCTTGGCCTCGGCTATTCTCTCGCTGCTGTATCGCCTGGTCTGCGGTGCACGGGCCTTCCTGTACCGGTCCGGATTAGTCAAACGCAAGAGGCTTCACGTGGCGGTGATAAGCGTGGGCAACATCACCGTGGGCGGGACCGGAAAGACTCCACTGGTCTTATATCTGGCAGACAAGCTCAAGCAGCAAAACAAGAGGGTGGCTGTACTGACACGAGGATACAGGCGAAAAAAGAAGGGACTGGTTGAACTCTCGGGAGAGACGATCTCGAAAACGAACTGGAAAGACTCGGGAGACGAGCCTTATCTTCTGGCACAAAGACTTGTTGACGTTCCGATCATCATAGGCAAGCGTCGAGACAGGACCGGAGAATATGCTGCGGCGAAGTTCGGCTCTGAGGTTTTGATTCTGGATGACGGGTTCCAGCACTGGAGGCTTTCCAGGGACTCAGACATCGTGGTCATCGACTCGTCCAATCCTTTCGGAAACGGAAGGCTGCTGCCAGCAGGTATCCTAAGGGAGCCTCTCGCCGCCTTGAAAAGAGCCGACCTGTTCGTTTTGACCAAGAGTGACCAGGTGGAAGATAAAGCAGAGCTAATCGCCAGCCTGAGAAGGCATAATCCGGAGGCAGAGCTGGTCGAATCGGTATATCAGATCCGTTCGGTTGAGAACCTGGCGGACCGCAGTTTGCTGGATATCGAGCGCTTGGGCAATAGAAAGGCACTGGCGTTCTCTGGGATAGGAAATCCCTCATCCTTCGAAAACAGCCTTAGGCAGTTGAAAGTAAAGATATTGAGACATCGAGTGTTTCGCGATCACTACGCCTACGACAAGAAGGACATTATGGACCTGACAGAGCAAGCAAGGGCTCTGGAGGCCGATTTTATTATCACCACCGAGAAAGATTCCGTGCGTATACCTTTGGTAAAAAGCTCCGAGGCTCCCTTTTACGTACTGAAGATAGATCTTAAGATTACGAGCGGAGAAGAGACCCTCCTGAAGAGAATCGGGGGACTGGATATATGAAAATGAACACTGATTTTCTGGTTATAGGATCGGGCATCGGCGGATTGAGCTTCACCCTGAAGGCCAGTGAGGTAGGAGACGTGGTGATCGTCACCAAGAAGGAGGACTCCGAGTCCAATACCAACTACGCGCAGGGCGGGATCGCCTCTGTGCTGGCCAGAGACGATTCATTCGACCTTCATCTCGAAGACACTCTCCGGGCAGGGGCCGGGCTATGCGATCGTCAGGTGGTAAGAAAGGTGGTGGAGGCGGGGCCCGGTTGTATCCGCGAGCTAACCCAAATAGGCGTTCAGTTCAGCACAAGAAGAGACAAGGAAGACGAGTTCGATCTGGGACTGGAGGGCGGGCATTCCAAGAACCGGGTGGTGCACGCAGCCGATCTCACCGGTAAAGAGGTGGAGAATGCACTCTTAAGTGCCGTAAAGGCAAGGAAAAACGTCAAGCTCCTGGAAGATCACCTGGCCATAGACCTGATCACGCAACACCAACTTGAGGACTACACCAGAAAACCCGGGGAAAGAATCAGGTGCTGGGGCGCTTACGTTCTGGACAAAGAGAGAAACCAGGTGATCACCTGCCTGTCCAAGATCACCCTGCTGGCCACCGGAGGCGCAGGCAGAGTATACGTGCATACCACCAATCCCTCCATAGCCACCGGAGACGGTTTGGCTATGGCCTATCGGGCAGGTGCGGAGGTGGCCAATCTGGAGTTCATCCAATTCCATCCCACTGCGCTTTATCACCCGGAGGCCGACTCCTTCCTCATCTCCGAGGCGGTCCGCGGCGAGGGAGGCATCCTGCGCCTACAGTCGGGCGAGGCTTTCATGGAGAATTATGATAAGCGCAAGGAACTGGCCCCGAGAGACATTGTGGCGCGCGCCATCGATCGTGAACTCAAGAAGCGAGGGGATCCTTGCGTGTATCTGGACATAACGCACTTAGATCAGAAGTTCATCAAGCTGAGATTCCCCAACATCTACGGAAAATGTCTATCTCTGGGCCTGGACATAACCAAGGACTGGATTCCGGTGGTTCCCGCGGCCCACTACATCTGCGGAGGCGTGGTCACCGATCTAGAGGGAAGAACCGGCATCGAGAACCTGTATGCATGCGGCGAGGTTTCCTGTACCGGCATGCATGGGGCCAATCGGCTGGCCTCCAACTCCCTTCTGGAGGCGGTTGCCTTTGCGCATTTCGCTGGCCAGAGTGCTAGAGCCAGGCTTTCGTCCATGCGGGATTTTTCCTTCCCCCATATCCCTTCCTGGAGTCTGGCAGGCGTATTCGACCAGCAGGAATGGGTGATCATCTCTCATAACCGAGACTGGATACAGAAATTCATGTGGGATTACGTGGGGATCGTCCGCTCCAACCGCCGGCTGGAGCAGGCCAGGAGGAGGATCAGCACCCTTCTGGACGAAATCATCGATTTCTACAAGATCAACCCGGTCACCTACGACGTGGTTGAGTTGAGAAATATCACCATCGTGGCCAAGCTGATAATAGAATGCGCCCTGCAGAGAAAGGAAAGCAGGGGGCTTCACTACAATCTGGATTATCCCCAGAGGGATGATGAGCGCTGGCTCAAGAATACCGAGTTGAAATCGGAGGAAGTGTAATCGGGATGAGGGATGAGGAGACCATTATCATACTTGACTTCGGCTCCCAGTACACCCAGCTGATAGCTCGCCGCATCAGAGAGAACAGGGTATTCTGCGAGATACTCCCGTTCAATCAGAATCCGGAAAGCTACACAGGTCGGAACCTAAAGGGCATCGTACTGTCGGGCGGACCGTCTAGCGTGTTCGACAAGGGCGCGCCCCTGTGCCCGCCCCAGGTCTTCCAGTTGGGCGTTCCGGTCCTGGGAATCTGTTACGGTTTGCAGGTCATCGGAAAGCTCTTCGGCGGAGAGGTGGAGCGATCTGAAAGGAGGGAATACGGCAGAGCCATCATTCGCGTCGACAAGAACCAGAATCTGCTGTCCGGGGTCCGGGGTAACACGGTCATCTGGATGAGCCACGGCGATCATCTATCCAGACTGCCTCCTGGGTTCGAAGTACTGGCTCATACCGAGGATATTCCTTTTGCCGCGGTCGGGAACAAGGAAAAGAGTATCTTCGGACTGCAGTTTCATCCGGAGGTGGTTCATACCCGGGAGGGCAAGAAAATCCTTCAGAACTTCCTTTTCAGAATTTGCAGGTGCACAGGAGACTGGACCACTGAATCCTTCATCGAGACTACCGTCTCAAGCATCAGAGAACAGATCAGAGATGGTAAGGTGATTCTGGGTTTAAGCGGTGGGGTGGACTCGTCCGTATGCGCCGCCCTGATTAGTCGGGCCGTGGGCAAGCAGCTTTACTGCATTCTGGTGGACAACGGGCTGCTCAGAAAGAACGAGGCTGAGCAGGTGGTCTCCGCCTTTGAGTATCTCGACCTGAATTTGACTCTGGTCGATGCCTCGGAGAAATTCCTGACCGGGCTCAAAGGGGTAATCGATCCGGAGGAAAAGCGAAAGATCATCGGGAGGACGTTCATACAAGTGTTCGAAAAGGAAGCGCATAAGATCAGAGACGTGGAGTTCCTGGCCCAGGGCACTCTGTATCCGGACGTAATCGAAAGCACCTCCCTCAA
>CAYFQZ010000304.1:0-3721 GCA_964345305.1 uncultured Ignavibacteria bacterium
ATATTTGTTCTGGGACTATCCGCCTTTGTCACCGAGTATACCAGTCACATCTTCACTGCCTATCACTTCTACAGGTGCACGCTGCGAGTTACGAAACACCAGCGGCAAGCAGAACAACAGTATATAGAAAGCATCAGCCGGGCTAGAAAGGAAGTCACGTTTTCCCAAGGCACGACGCCCGCAATCTTTCCAAAAGAGAATTTTTCTCAAAAATTCTCAATTTTCCCCACGCTTGAGATGTATATTACTACTGACAACTCAGGAGGGAGAATATGTCAGAAAAACAGGATCTGGAAGCTGTAGAGAAGCTGAACGAGGCCCGGGATAAGATCAAAAACGAGATCAAGAAGGTGATCGTAGGACAGGAGCGGGTCATCGATGAACTTCTGATTGCACTTTTGTCCGCCGGCCACTGCCTCCTTATCGGCGTGCCTGGGCTGGCAAAGACTTTGATGATTTCCACCATATCCAGGATACTGGATTTGAAGTTCAATAGAATCCAGTTCACCCCGGACCTGATGCCTTCCGACATCACCGGCACGGAGATCATTCAAGAAAATACGGCCACCGGCGAGAGAACTTTCAGGTTTGTGAAAGGCCCTATATTCGCCAACATCGTGCTGGCTGACGAGATCAACCGAACTCCCCCCAAAACCCAGGCGGCTTTGCTGCAGGCCATGCAAGAACACGAGGTTACAGCTGGAGGGGAAACCTACAAGCTGGCGGAGCCGTTTTTCGTGTTGGCCACACAGAACCCCATCGAGCTGGAGGGAACCTACCCGCTTCCTGAAGCTCAGTTGGATCGCTTCATGTTCAATATTTACGTGGATTATCCTTCCGAGGAAGAGGAGAATACCATCGTCAAGTCGACCACCAGCGCTTTTGACTGGGATCTGGACAAAGTGATGGGTGCAGAGGAGATCCAGACGCTGCAGAAGCTTGCCCGACGGGTGCCGGTCGCGGATCACGTGGTTGGCTACGCGGTCAGGCTGGCTCGCGCCACCAGACCCCACGAGAATAATTCCCTTCCCTACATCAAGAGTTGGGTCAACTGGGGCGCCGGCCCGCGGGCCTCTCAATATATGATACTGGGGGCCAAGACCCGCGCCATCCTGGATGGAAGGTACACGCCTTCGGTGGGTGATGTCAGGGCGGCTGCAAGACCGGTATTGAGACACCGCATCGTGACTTCCTTCAACGCAGAAGCCGACGGAGTGGGTACCCTGGATATCATCGAGAGATTGCTGAACGACGTCAGGGAGGACTGACTCAGCTCGCCCTGGAACCGTATGATACACTCCACCCGGTCATAACCAATAAGCGCGCAGGCGTTGTAACCGAAAGAATCGTCAGACGTACTCGTCCACTCTCAGGCTAAAAAGGGGAAACTGGCGAAACTGTTGACTTTTTTGCCAGCGGTGATCAAAAGGGTAGGAATCAGAACCGGATCACTTTCGGCCGTTCTCCTTCTGACGGTCGTGGTCGTTCTCGCCTCATCTTGCGGACGCAGCGAGAGGGCGAAAGACAGGATAGGCGTGGCGGTGAGCATATTGCCCCTGGCCGAATTTGTGGAGCAGGTCGGAAAAGAGAGAGTTGAAGCGACCGTAATGGTCCCGCCCGGCGCGGCCCCTCACACCTACGAGCCGAAGCCAAGCCAGTTGAAAGCAGTCAGCGAAGCCGAGATGTTTGTCAAGGTTGGCTCCGGGTTGGAGTTCGAGCTAGTATGGATGGACAAGCTGGTAGAGATCAACACGGATATGATGGTTCTGAACAGCTCCGAAGGAGTGGAACTGACAGGAACCGATCCCCACGTGTGGCTTTCCCCTCTGAACGCGAAGAAGATGGTGCGGAATATCTGCAGCGGACTAATGAGACTCGATCCGGACAACGGGCAGTATTACACCGAGAACAGGAACGAATACCTGGAGCGGTTGGATGAGTTGGACGCATATGTGAAAGAGACGCTCACGGGAGTTGAGAAAAGAAAGTTCATAGTGTATCATCCTGCCTGGGGTTTTTTCGCCAGAGACTACGGCCTGGAGGAGATACCGGTGGAAAAAGCGGGAAAGGAGCCGACCGCAGGGGAGATCAAGGATGTACTGGAGCAAGCAGCGGAGCTTCACAACAAAGTCGTCTTCGTCTCTCCGCAGTTTGCCACCAAGGGTGCCGAGACGGTAGCCAGGGAGATGGGCGGCTCGGTAATGCATCTCGATCCTTTGCCCCGAAGCTACATGGCCAGCATCCGCATAACGGCTGAACGGTTGGCCCAGGCGATGAGGTGAGCGGTGGACTCGAAAGAGGTCGTAAGACTTGAGAATGTCTGGGTTGATTTCAACGGCCTGGTGGCCTTGGAAGAGATAAGTCTGTCCGTGCGTCAGCATGATTTTCTGGGCATAATAGGTCCCAACGGAGGAGGAAAGACCACGCTGTTGAGGCTTATCCTGGGGCTGGTCAGTCCAAGCAGCGGAACGGTGAGGGTTTTCGGCACCGCGCCGGAGAAGGCAAGAAGACATATTGGATACGTCCCGCAGCACAGCCGCTTTGACTTCGATTTTCCCGCCAGCGTATGGGAGGTGGCGATCATGGGGAGGTACAGGCACGCCGGCTTGTTCAAGAGGTACGGCGGGAGAGATAAAGAGATAGCCGAGGATGCGCTGGGGAAGGTGGGGATGTCAGAATTCAGAAACCGACAGATAGGCAAACTGTCGAAGGGACAGCAGCAGAGGGTTCTTTTGGCAAGGGCCCTGGCAAGCCAGCCAAAGCTGCTGGTGCTTGACGAACCCACGGCAAGCGTGGATACGCCGATGCAGACAGGTTTCTATGAGCTCTTGGGGCGGCTGAAGCAGCAGATGGCGACAGTGTTGGTGTCGCACGACATCAGCGCCGTATCGGTCCACGTGGATAAGATCGCCTGCCTTAACCACAGGCTTTATTATCACAATTCGAAGGAGATCAGAGCAGAGGATTTGGCCCAGGCGTATCGCTGTCCGGTGGAGATGATTGCCCACGGCGTGCCGCACCGCGTTCTGAAGAAACACGAGGACGATAAATGACGGAGCTTCTGCAGTTTGAATTCATGAGAAATGCCCTCATCGGCGGAGTATTGGCCAGCGTGGTGTGCGGGATCATCGGTCCGTACGTGGTAGTAAACCGAATCGTGTTTATCAGCGGCGGAATCTCCCACGCGGCTTTTGGAGGCATCGGCCTGGGATACTTTCTTAGAATAGATCCGATCTGGGGCGCAGTGTTCTTCTCCCTGGCCTCGGCTTTCAGCATAGGAGGGGTAAGCAGGTGGACCAACCTGAGACAGGATACCGCCATCGGCATCCTCTGGGCCATAGGCATGGCGTTGGGAGTGATCTTCATAGGTCTCAGCCCGGGCTACGCGCCGGACCTTTTCGGTTATCTCTTCGGTAACATTCTCACCATACCGTTCTCGGACCTAATCGTGATGCTGGTGCTGGCGGCAGTGATAATCCTGGTGGTCTCCCTGCTATACAAGGAGTTCTTGGCTTTTTCCTTTGACGCAGAGTTCGCCACAGTAGCGGGAGTCCCGGTGGGTCAACTCTATTTCCTGCTTCTGTGTCTGATCGCCTTGACCGTGGTGGTGCTGATAAGGATCGTGGGGGTGATTCTGGTGATAGCTCTCCTGACCATACCGGCGGCTATCAGCGCACGGCTTACGCATAATGTCAAGCGGATGATGTCCCTCTCCATTCTG
>CAYFQZ010000305.1:0-2412 GCA_964345305.1 uncultured Ignavibacteria bacterium
CCTATAAGGATCAGGACGAGACGTAAAGGGAGATTTTGGTGGAGATTCCCAGAGACGGAAGGGGCGGCGACTTGTACGTGACCAAGGCTTTATTCAAAACTTTCGACGACATCAGATTGGACACCTGGATTGTGACGCCTGCTCCGGACAGCCTGGCTGACGAGGTGTGGAAGAAAAGAAACGTGACCTTTCATCTCTCCCTGAGGGATACGGACGGAGATTATGATTTCCGACACTTAGAGGCCACAGGATTTGCAGAATTCATGTTCAGGCAGTCCGAGGAGGACGGTCTATGGAGGATCGTTCGCTGGATTGACAAATCTATTTAAACTGTCAACGCGCATTGCTGTGGGCGGAGATCACCATGCCCGCATCGGGCCGGTTTGGGGAGTCTTAATACCCAGCGGGCTCAAATGATGGCGATAATGGTAAAACCGGATTTATCTGACAAAAGTAGCATAACGGAGGATCTCAATGGCAAAGCTAAGCATTAACGTTGATCATGTGGCAACCTTAAGACAGGCAAGAAGGGCTCAGGAGCCAGACCCGGTAGCGGCTGCTATCGCCGCCGAAATGGCGGGAGCGGATGGAATCACCATCCACTTAAGAGCGGATAGAAGGCACATTCAAGACCGCGACCTCAAAATCCTGCGGGAGGTGGTTAAGACCTCACTGAACCTGGAGATGGCTGCAACCCGGGAGATGCTGGACATCGCACTGAAGGTCAAACCGGAGATGGCCACCTTGGTTCCAGAGAAGGAAGGGGAGATCACCACCGAGGGTGGCCTGGACGTCCAGGCAAATTACGATCAACTCAGCTCCGTCATACCCAAACTTCAGCTGGCAGGAATCTTAGTCAGCCTCTTTATAAACCCCGATGAGGAGAGCATCAAAACCAGCGCCAAGCTGAGAACCGATTACGTCGAGATCAATACCGACAGCTACTCCTGTGCCACAGGCCTAACCGAACAGATCAGCCAGCTGGAAAGATTCGAGAAGATGGTGAATTTGGCCCGCCGGCTCAACGTGGGGGTGAATGCCGGGCACGGGCTAAACTACAAGAATATCTCTAACCTGGTTCAGATCGAACACATTCACGAGTTCTCCATTGGACACGCCATCGTTGCTCGTGCCGTCTTGGTAGGATTCGAAAAAGCAGTAAAGGAAATGCTCGATCTGGTCAAAAGAAGGTAGCAATCTCTCCCCAAGTAGAGGTAGGTCAGGAGCCGCAGGCTCGTGACAACTGACATGACATCTCCAACTCGTAGCGCCCGAGCTTCGTCTCGGGCGAAATATACTCACTAGGTAGGCGGGGCTCCCAGCCCCGCTCTGTTCTCAGAGGGCTTCTCAGAATTCCGGTTTCAGTAGTCGGCGAAATCCGGATATCAAGAATCAACAGCTTGCGTCCATGTGGACGGCTACAACTTCAAAGGCAGATGCGCCTAACGGGGAAGAGATTGCTTCGTCGAGTTCCCTCACTTGCGTTCGGGACAAGCCTCGCAATGACATTAGAATGGATTCGGGTTTCTTGTGTTTCGTGCCTTTCGTGTGTTTGTGGAAATTTCTGATTTTTCGTGCTCCTTCTTTTAAGCTGAAGAAAAACAAAGGCATACAAAAGACGAGATGTGTATTTCTTGTCTTTCTTGCGTTTCGTGTGTTTTGTTCGCAATTTTTTCATCCTTGGCAATTATGGGTTCGATTTGGTTTACCATGTATTGAAAGCGATTCATGCTTGGCCTCTCATAAATACTGGGCCTCTCTGGTTTACCATCGAGGTTATAGCGATTTTGCTCTCTCCGGTGGGCAGACCCAAATGCGGGTGCCTCACAACTCTGCTATGGTCAAGCTGGCAAGAACAGCAACTCAAAAAAAGACCCCCGTTAGAAAGCGGGGGCCTTTTTGTCTTAACTACCGCGTCTCCTCCCGAAGGGATTACGGGTCACAGCAGCGCGGTGCCGCGGTTCCGGTGAACAGATAGTTGATCAGTTTAACCGCATCGGCAACGTCCACGACTCCATCGCAGTTGGTGTCTCCCACCGAGAGCGGGTCAGGAGGAGCTGCGCCGAGGAACAGATAGTTGAGGATGCATAGGACGTCAGCCACGTCGATTGATCCATCGTCGTTGCAATCACCCCGATAATCCCACGGGCTGATGTGCACGCAATACTCCACTTCGGTGAAGACCGGCGACATTCCGGTCCAGTACTGCGATACGGGCAGGAATTCTACCGGAACATTCTGTTCATGAAAAAACTGGCAGTGATTAGGATTCAAAGAGACCGGATAATCCACAAGTTCCCATTTTCCTCCAGGGCTGACAGCCTGGGTGGTGACGCTGTATATGTCGTGGGAGACGTTCCCAACATCGTTGTGCATTGTGTCACCATGAGCTCCATGCACGTGAGGAGTATA
>CAYFQZ010000306.1:0-5392 GCA_964345305.1 uncultured Ignavibacteria bacterium
GGACACCATCCTGGTCTGCACCACCTGCGAACTATGTAATCTGCGTTGCTCGGCAGCTCTGCCTATCGAGCCTGCGTGGATGAAACTGCGCGGCAAGCTTATAGACCAGGATAAGAAAATGACGTTTCCGCCGTTCGAGATGATGGCCGCAGCTCTTCGATCGCAGGGCGACATCTGGGCGGGACTTCGCAAGGATCGTCTGGCCTGGTTTCCCGAAGACCTCAAGGAGAAGCACGGTCCGGGACGAAAGGCCAAAAACGTATACTTCGTCGGCTGCACCGCCAGTTACGTGGAGCACGATATCGGGATGGCCACGGTGAGACTGCTGGATGCTGCAGGTGTGGATTTCACCCACGTGGGGGAAAGGGAAAATTGCTGTGGGACCCCCATGTTGGTGGCAGGGCTTTGGGATCTGTTTCAGGAGATCATGAGGAAAAACATAGAGTCGGTCAAGGAGGCGGGCGCCGATACGGTGATCACCTCCTGCCCGGCCTGTGACATGATGTGGCGCCAATATTATCCCAGATGGGCGAAGAAGCTGGGAATCGACTATGGCATCAAGACCAGACATTACAGTGAGGTGGTTGCGGAGAAAATCAAATCGGAAGAGTTCAAGTTTCCCCACATACCGGGCCAGCGGAAGAAAGTGGCCTGGCACGATTCATGTCACATCGGTAGGGTCTCGGGAGTTTACGAGCCGCCGCGCGAGCTCATCCGGGCACTGCCCAACGCCGAACTGGTGGAATTCGAGCACAACAGACAGGAGGCGCACTGCTGCGGGTCCGTGCTCAACCTGATCAAGGAGCCGCCCGTCGCCGCGGACATCGGGAAGATAAGACTTGATGAAGCGATTGAGGCCGGTGCGGAGAAGGTCCTGGCTTTGTGTCCTTGCTGTGAGTTTCAGTTTCGTGTAACTGCGGACAAGAAGAAACTGCCCATCGAGACGGTCGATCTGGCTCGATTCGCTGCGTCGGCTCTGGGTTGCGACTTCCCTGACCCCAATCCGGAGGTGCGGAAGCAGTGGGCCGTATTCGAAGCCATGATCGACCTCATGACTCCCAGAGGCTTTGCCGATCTGATGGCCACCATGTGGCCGGAGCTGGTAGATGCCATGCCGCTGGGAATGGGCAAGATGATGCGCGTCATGGGCAAGATTCCCGGTGCCCTCACCTTGATGAAGCCGATGTTCCCCGTTCTCTTTCCCAGGTTATTGCCGGGAATGATGCCCAAGGTCATGCCGGTCATGCTCAAGCGGGTTGGAGAGAGGATTCCCATGCCCGACTACATGGCGGAGCAGATGCCGGATTTGATGCCGCAGGTGATGGATCGACTGATGCCGCACATGATCGGTGATGTGGTACCGCTTGTCACGCAACCGATGATTGATTACCTGAGAGGTAAGCACGAAACTTCAGGAGTCGAGTCGTGAGAAGGAAAGGAGGCAGCCGCGATGAAGGTTTTGATCGTCTTCTATTCGGCGTATGGCCACACCTACCGCATGGCCGAGGCCGTTGCGGAAGGGGCCAGAGAGGCGGAAGGTGCGAAGGCCGAGCTTCGGCAGGTTCCCGAGACTCTGCCGCAGGAGATGCTCGAACAGATCGGAGCGATCGAGCCGCGGAAGAAGTTCGCCCATATACCCGTGTGCACCGTAGATGAGCTGGCCTCGGCAGATGCCATCATCTTCGGGACGCCGACCCGTTTCGGTAATATGTGTGCACAGATGCGGGCATTCCTGGACGGTACAGGACCGCTCTGGGGCACGGGCGCACTGGTGGGAAAGGTGGGGAGTGTCTTCACCAGCTCCAACACTCAACACGGCGGACAGGAAACCACCATAATCAGCACCCATTTGACGCTACTGCACCAAGGTATGGTGCTGGTCGGGCTGCCTTACACCTTTGAAGGTCAGAGTCGCGTCGACGAGATCACCGGCTGTTCACCTTACGGGGCGTCAACCATCGCGGGCCCGCAGGGAGAGCGTATGCCGAGTGAGAATGAACTGGCCGGCGCGCGATTCCAGGGCAAGTACGTGGCGACCATTGCCTCGAAGTTGACAAGAGACTGATCCAGCGCTGTGGTACGGATCAGCCAGCCTGGCAGTTCATGCAAATCCACCATGCCGTAACTTGGAGAAAGGAAAGGAGCTTGTCTTTGCAGCCGGAGTTCCCGGAATTCAAGCCGATCGAACTGGAAGATCGTGAATCCATTCAGACGATTCTGGACGGATATCAACCTGAGACCTCTGAATGCACGTTCACCAATCTCTTCATTTGGAGATCACATTACGGACTTCAGTGGTCCAGACATGGGGACTGGCTGCTATTCCTCTGTACCAGCGAGAACAAGGAGCATTGCTTTTTTCAGCCCGTTGGCCCGGAACCGCGCCTGGAGGTCTCGCGCATGCTTCTGCAATGGCTTCGAGAAGAAAAGGGGAACCAGGATCCCCGTATTGAGCGCGCAGACCAGCGTCTGGCCTCGGAACTCGAGGGGGCGCAGGATTTGACAATCCAACCTGACCGAGATCAGTTCGATTACGTGTACCGGACTGAAGACCTCGTAAAGCTGGCCGGGAAGAAATATCATTCCAAGAAGAATCACGTCAACAGGTTCTCCCGCACGCATGCCTTCGAATACGCACCGCTGACACAAGAACACGTCAAGGCTTGCTCGAAGCTGGCGGAGACCTGGTGCCAGTGGCGACGCTGCGAGGAGGACATGAATCTGCTGGACGAATGGGAGGCGGTGGAGGAAGCCCTGAGGAATCTGAACGCCTTGAAACTTAAGGGTGGTGTGATCCTGATGGAGGGCACGGTGCAAGCTTTTACCCTGGGAGAGCTGTTGAGCCGACAGACAGCGGTCGTCCACATCGAGAAGGCCAATCCGGAAATCCCGGAGCTTTTTGCCGTCATCAATCAGCAATTCTGCGAGAACGCCTGGCAAGACGTGAGCTTTGTCAATCGCGAGCAGGATCTGGGCGAAGCCGGACTAAGGAAGGCCAAACTCTCTTACCATCCGGACCATCTGGCGGAGAAATTCAGAATCGGACTGGCAGGGGCTAAGGCCGCTGGCTTAGTCTCTCAGTGACCGACCACGATTGCAGCTACCAGCCTAAGGGCTGGCAACACAGCACCTCAACCGTCACATTAACGCGGACAATGTAACACACAGTTACGCAGGCACTTGAAGTGCTCCAGGTTCTCCAGGCTATTCTGGGGCGTGCGAGAAACGAAAAAAAGACTTGTTTGAAGGGCGTGTATTGCCCATATTAGTACAGGTTTGTTCGACAAGCAAACCGGACAGTCCCAGAATTTGAAACTCCGGTGGCCAGTGATTCGGCCCAGCCCCAGATGAGCGCTAACTCTTTGTTCCGCAAGTTGTTGCAGAGGTCGAGCTTGGCTCAGTCAAACCTTTGAAGGGAGAGACCGTAAAGCTAACATGAGCGGTCGGGCACATCAGAGCCCGATGTGTCGGAACCACGACTTTTTTTGTGAGTGACCCGTCATGAGCAGACTGTTGATCGTCTCAAACAGAATCCCGGTCAGCGTGACCAAGAAGAACGGAGAACTGCATTTCGACCCGAGCGCGGGTGGAGTGGCTACGGGCCTAGGCTCGTTTTACAGGTCCCATCGCAGCCTCTGGATAGGATGGCCTGGCATTACCAGAGAGAAGGTGAGGGAGAGAGAAAAAGAGGAGATCAGGGAGCAACTGCACGGCAAGGATTGCAAGCCGGTTTTCATCTCCAAGAGGGATGCGGAGAATTACTATTACGGGTTTTGCAACAAGACCGTCTGGCCTCTTTTTCATCATTTCCCTCTGTACACATCCTATAGTAAGGCCTTCTGGGAGTCCTACAGACGGGTAAATCAGTCCTTCCGTGACGCGGTGCTCGATACGGCGCAGCCCGAAGACACCATCTGGGTTCACGACTATCAGCTGATGCTGCTTCCCGGGCTGATAAGAGAACAGTGGCCGGAGGCCACCGTAGGATTCTTCCTTCACATACCCTTTCCCTCTTTCGAGGTCTTTCGCCTGCTTCCCTGGCGCAGGCAGATTATTGAGGGAATCCTTGGAGCGGACTTGGTCGGGTTCCACACTAACGATTATGCCCTTCATTTCTTAGACAGCGTGCATCACCTGCTGGGTTTCGAGCACTCATTCGGCCGCATCACCGCGCCGGATCGTGTCATAAAGACGGACGTGTTTCCCATGGGTATAGACTACAAGCGTTTTGCCTCGGCGGCAGAGGATGAGCAGGTTCAAAAGGGGGTCAGGAGAATTCGAAAGAAACTGGGAAACAGGAAAATCATTCTATCCATCGATCGGTTGGATTATACCAAAGGAATTCCGGAGCGGCTGGAGGCTTTTGATCTATTTCTGGAGAAGTATCCAGAATATAAGGAAAACGTGACGCTGATTCTGGTAGTGGTTCCCTCGCGTACGGGTGTGGAGCATTACGTCCAGATGAAAAACAGAGTGGACGAGCTGACGGGCAAGATCAATGGCAAACACGGGACCATTGGCTGGGTGCCCATCTGGTATCTGTACCGTTTTCAGCCTTTCCACAATCTGGCTGCGTTGTATGGCGTGGCGGACGCGGCCCTGGTAACTCCCATGAGGGACGGGATGAACCTGATTGCCAAGGAGTTCGTCGCAACCAAGACCGACGGCAAGGGAGTCCTGATTCTCAGCGAGATGGCCGGGGCTTCCAAGGAATTGGGAGAAGCCCTGATTGTGAATCCGAATAACCAGGAAGAGATCTCCGAGGCGATAAAGAGAGCTCTGGTTATGTCGGAGGAGGAGCAGGTTGAACGTAACCGGATCATGCAGAAAAGGCTTCAGCGGTACAACGTGGTGCGTTGGGGAACCGATTTTTTGGATGCCCTCTTTTCGGTCAAGAAAATCCAGCTGCATCTGTCAGTCCGGAAATTGACCCAGGATGCGGAAAAAAAGCTAATCAAAGCCTACGATGAAAGCGATAATAATATTATACTGCTTGACTACGACGGAACGCTGGTTCCGTTCGCAGAGAAACCCGGCAAAGCCAAGCCGGATGACGAACTTGTAGGCATGCTGGACGCGCTGGGCGAAAACTCCAAAAACCAGGTGGTGATAATAAGCGGTCGGGACAGACACACGCTGGACCGATGGTTTGGCAGCCGCGCGCTGTCCATGATTGCCGAGCACGGCGTGTGGATCAAAGAGAGGGGAAAAGGTTGGAAGACCATAGAACCGCTCAGAGGTGACTGGAAGGAACAGATGAGACCCATCCTGGAGTGGTACGAG
This sequence comes from uncultured Ignavibacteria bacterium, assembly GCA_964345305.1. Classification (GTDB taxonomy): domain Bacteria; phylum Zixibacteria; class MSB-5A5; order MSB-5A5; family SM1-73; genus SM23-73-3. Next base: position 5,284 of record CAYFQZ010000306.1, read on the forward strand.
GACAGAACCCCCGGCTCGTTTATTGAGGAAAAAGATTTCTCCCTGGTGTTGCACTACTGGAAGACGGATCCGCGGTTGTCTTCCTTGAGAGCCATGTAGCTAAAAGATG
>CAYFQZ010000307.1:0-4172 GCA_964345305.1 uncultured Ignavibacteria bacterium
GGATATCGTCCCCAGTTTTATTTTCGGACCACGGACGTTACGGGAGTGATCAAGCTTCCGGAGGGTGTGGAGATGGTGATGCCCGGAGACAACGTCAACATGGATGTTGAGCTGATCACCCCCATTGCCATGGAGAAGGAGTTGCGATTTGCCATCCGGGAGGGAGGACGCACCGTGGGCGCCGGAGTAGTAACCCAGATAATCGAATAGCCCGGTGGAGGTAGCCCGACAAACCGTCTTTTCGACAAAAATTTAACCGCTTACCTCCGTAATCAAAATCGAATCTGAAGGAACGGTGAATGGACGGACAGAAGATCAGAATTTGGCTTAAGGCGTACGATCACAGGTCTCTTGATAAGTCGGCCAGGGAGATCGTCAGGACGGTGACCCGCACCGGGGCGAAGATAACCGGCCCGGTGCCTCTTCCCACCAGGAGGAGAGTTTACACCATCTTGCGGTCGCCTCACGTGGATAAGAAGTCCAGGGAGCAGTTCGAGACCAGGATTCACAAAAGGCTGATAGACATATGTGACTCCACGCCCCAGACGGTGGACGCTCTGATGAAGCTGGATCTGCCCGCGGGCGTGGACGTGGAGATAAAGGTATAACAGAAGGCAGACAGCCCGCAGATTTCAGCGGATGGATTTCTCTGGAGCGGTAATAGATGCAGGGTATTATCGGCAAGAAGAGGGGGATGACCAGGGTCTTCGACAAGCAAGGCCATGCCGTACCGGTCACGGTTATCGAAGCGGGGCCCTGCCCGGTGGTGCAGGTGAAGACTCAGCAAAAAGACGGGTACAACGCCGTTCAGATCGGCTTCGGAGAGAAGAGAAGGAAGCTGGTGACGCTGCCCCTTCAAGGTCACTTTGAGAAAGCCAAGGTTGAACCCAAAAGGCTGCTGAGGGAGATAAGGATGGATCAGGTGGAGAAGTTGAAGGTGGGACAGCAGCTCAAAGTGGACATGTTTGCCGTAGGCGAGAAGGTGAAGGTGAGCGGGATCTCCAAAGGGTTGGGCTTTCAGGGTGGGGTGAGAAGGCATGGTTTCCACGGAGGACCCAAGACCCACGGGCAGTCCGATCGGCTTAGAGCCCCGGGTTCTATCGGGGCAAGCTCCTTCCCTTCCAGGGTTTACAAGGGTCAGAGGATGGCCGGAAGAATGGGAAGAGAAAAGGTGACCGTCAGGAACCTGGAGGTGGTGGTGGTAGATTCAGAGAGAAACTTACTTCTGCTCAGGGGAGCCGTTCCGGGCAAGGTGAACTCGTATTTGACCATAAGGAAGGCCTAAGTCGACAGGTGGCCCATGCTTGACGCAGTTGTGTACGATACAGAGGGAAAGCAAAAAGAGACGTTTCAGTTGGACCAGCGGCTTTTTGGTCAGAAACCCAATCAGTCTGTGATTCACCAGTACGTGAAGGCTTATCTGACCAACCAGCGACAGGGCACGGTGAAGAAAAAGAATCGGGCCGAGGTCAGGGGAGGAGGAGCCAAACCCTGGAGACAGAAGGGAACCGGGCGGGCCCGCGCAGGCTCAAACGCGTCACCCATCTGGGTGGGCGGGGGGAGAGTGTTTCCTCCAGTGCCGGGTGATCGTCACACCGAGGTTCCCAGGAAGATGAAGCACAAGGCATTGCTTTCCACGCTCTCTGCCCTGGCGGCTGAAAAACGGGTGAAGATAATAGAGGATGTCAGCCTGGAAGTTCCCAAAACCAAGGTGATGGCGGGACTGTTCCGGAAACTGGGAATCGAAGGGACGAGGATCCTATTCCTGACCGAGGGCAAGGACGAGAGCCTGCACAAATCGTGCGGAAACCTGAAAGGCGTGGTACACAAAAGGGCATGCCTGGTTAACCCCTACGATCTTTTGACCTGCGATTTTCTGGTCATTACCAGGAAGGCCCTGGAAAGCTTGACTGAGGTGTTCGTCAGATGACCGTTGCTCGAAAGATTGTCATAGGTCCCCTGGTTTCGGAGAAGAGTACGAACCTGCGTGCCGATCAGAACAAGTACGTCTTCCGGGTGGATAGGGATGCGAACAAGCTTCAGATAAAGAAGGCGGTGGAGGAGCTTTTCAAGGTGAGGGTGGAGGATGTGACGACCATGATGATGCACGGCCGGCCCAAGAGGTTGGGAAGATTTGAGGGGCGAAGGGCCGACTGGAAGAAGGCTGTGGTGAAGCTGAGAAAGGGAGAAACCATCGAGCTGTTCGAATCGGTATAGGCGACGGTTTTGAGATTTCAGGCCGCCGTACCGAAGGTAGCTCCTCCTATTGAGGTAGCCAGATGCCCATCAAGACATTCAAACCGACGACGCCATCTCTGAGATTCAAGACGGTGTCCACCTTTGAGGAGATAACTCGCACCACCCCGGAGAAGTCGCTTCTTCTACCTCTGAAGAGGAGCGGCGGCAGGAATAACCGGGGCAGGACGACCTGTCGCCACCGGGGCGGTGGACACAAGAGGTTCTTGAGAATCATCGATTTCAGAAGAGACAAACTCAACGTTCCGGCCAAGGTGGCGGCCATCGAGTATGATCCCAACCGCTCCGCCCGTATCGCCCTGCTGCACTATGCGGACGGGGAGAAAAGGTATATCTTGGCCCCGGCGGGGCTGAAGGTGGGTCACGCGGTGATGGCTGGCGAGGATGTGGAGATACACCCGGGGAATGCCATGCCCTTGGGAAGAATCCCGTTGGGTACCATGATTCACAATGTGGAGTTGAGAAGAGGCAAAGGCGCCCAGATAGCCCGGGGAGCAGGTGCCTATGCTCAGGTGGTGGCAAAGGAGGGGGGAATCGGGCATGTCAGGCTTCCCTCCGGAGAGGTGCGGCTGGTAAGGTTGGAGTGCTATGGCACCGTTGGGCAGGTGGGCAATCTGGATCACGAGAACATAACATATGGGAAAGCAGGAAAGTCCCGATGGCTGGGCAGAAGGCCGCGGGTGAGAGGAGTGGCCAAGAATCCAGTGGATCACCCCATGGGAGGAGGAGAGGGAAGGTCGTCCGGGGGAAGGCACCCGTGTTCTCCCTGGGGTAAGATCACCAAGGGATTGAAAACCAGGAAGAGGAAGCCGTCCGACACGCTGATCGTCAAAAGGAGAAGCAAATAGTTCAGGTGGCGGCGGAGGCGGGCGGCAGAACGACGAAGAAGGTCTGATTGGCAGAAAAACCGAACTCAAGATCTTCAGCTTCACAGCTGGACGATCTGTTTGACAGGCAAAAAGATTTTTGGAGGTGGACTCAAACATGGCGAGGTCTCTGAAGAAAGGTCCCTTCGTGGACGATCATCTTCTGAAGAGAATTTCAGAGATGAACGAGTCCGGCGAAAGGAGGGTGGTCAAGACCTGGTCCAGACGATCCACCGTGATACCGGAATTCGTGGGACATACCATAGCCATCCACAACGGCAACAAGTTCATTCCGGTCTATATCTCGGAGAACATGGTGGGGCATAAGCTGGGAGAGTTCGCCCCCACCAGGATATTTCGCGGGCACTCCGGAAGGATAACGGAGAGATCCACTGCTTTGAAGTAGCCAGGCGGCAAGGCCGAAGCGGATATACAACCGTCCGAAACAGTCATGGAAGCCAAAGCCAGAGCAAGATTCGTCAGAATGTCCGCGCGGAAGGTGAGGCGGGTGGCGGACCTTATCCGAGGAAGGAGCGTGGAGGATGCGCTGAACATCCTAACCTTCACTCCCAAGGCGGCCGCTGCGGTGCTTGAAAAGACGCTCAAGTCCGCCACCGCCAACGCTATAAGCGAGGAGGGAACGGCCAAGCTCAAGGCCGAGGACCTGCGGATAAAGAGCATACAGGTGGACGGCGGTCCCATCATGAAGAGGATCCGGCCCATGGGGATGGGAAGAGCATACCGGATAAGAAAAAGAACCAATCACATCACCATAGTGGTGACCGACGGCAAGGAGGATGAAGACGTAAGAGAATGATCCCGGGCCTGGGGGGCGAGGGCAGGTGAAGGCAGATTGACTCCTGCCGGTGATGACGACACAAGAGGGGCCGACACGATACGTGGTCGGCAGGTGATCGGGATTCCGTAGATGATACGTAAACCGAACTGTGTTGGTGATTACGGCCAATCAGAATCGAGCAGATTGAAGGAGGTGTAGTTGGGACAGAAAACCAATCCCATAGGGCTCAGGCTCGGAATCATAAAGAGCTG
>CAYFQZ010000308.1:0-14711 GCA_964345305.1 uncultured Ignavibacteria bacterium
TCTGAATGGTAAGATACAAGGTCAGGAGCCGCAGGCTCTTGACAACGCGATATGAGTGCCCTCTGAATTTGTAGCCGCAATCTTTAGATTGCGTAACTACAATTCCGCAGACTGAAGTCTGCGCCTACAAAAACCTCAATTCATCTTTGCCCGCCGGCCCCCCTGACTGAGACTGTGTCACGATTGCGTTTTTAATTTGTAGCCGCCCGTACGGGCACAAGTCGTTGGTTTTCAACGTGCAATCCGCACACGTACGGGTGCGCCTACAAAAACCTGAATTCATCTGTGCCCGCCAGATCGCCCCGACCTTGTTGGTCACGGATGCCTCGTCCGCTACGATTGGTTAGACTTTTACGAAAACAGCCGAGAGTCGTAGGGGCGCGATTCATCGCGCCCGCGGGTCGCATGAATTCCCAGACGCCCTGACGGGCCCCCTGCAGGTCCGTAGGATGTCTGGGGGCACGTCCGTGCGACCCCTACAGGAACTCGTGCCTGACGCGTGGCCAGGTCTGCCTGCCAGACCGTGTATATCCCGAGAAGGCTGATCTAGCAGGGTTCAGGGCCGTTCTTGAACAGATAGTTTAGCAGGTAGACCGCGTCTCCCAGATCAATTGAACCGTCACAGTTCACGTCCCCGGCCTCCGGGTTGACCGGCTCGGGACCGCCCTTGTAGAGGTAGTTCAGCAGATATATGGCGTCTCCCAGTTCTATCTCCAGGTCGCCATTCACATCTCCACGCACAAACGAAATCTCCGTCACCACCATGTAAAACTCCTGGGTGTCTGTTTCGCTCGGGGCGCTCGAATCGGTAACCCTGACGGTGAAGTCGAAGGTGCCGGCCAGGGTGGGCGTACCGGATATTACTCCGGTTGAAGGGTCCAGCCCCAGCCCATCCGGCAGGCTTCCGCTCTCCAACTCCCATAGGTAAGAAGGTGTTCCACCCTTGACCAGCAGCGTCTGCTGGTAGGGGGTGGATAGGGAAGCAGTGGGGAGATCCGTGGTCACGATGTTCATCCCGTAGGAGGTGGACGAGGTCGATCTTAAAATCCACTGCTCGGGGTCGAGAGACAGACCATAAACCTCTGCGGGCACCCGCACCATGAAATCCTTGTGTCTGGGATCGTTGAAGACTTTCACGGTAACATATCCGGAGTAGGTGCTGATTCTCACGTCAATGGGCATGGTGAAGTGGAGAGGATCGGTATCCTGGGCCTGGTCTATATGGATGAACACATCGTACTCACCACCGCCCGCAGGCTCAGTGATGTACGAATAGCGGTATTGTGGATAGTAGGTTCCGTATATCCACTCGTCGAAGAAGTAGTCCAGGTCCATGCCTGATATGGTCTCGCAGACGTCCTTGAATCCGTCTGTGGTGGCCCAGTTGTGGGCGAACCGGGGGTCCGAGTAGTAGGCCCTGAGAATATCAAAGAAGGCGGAATCACCCACCACGTGCCTTAACATGTGCAGAACCCAGGCCCCCTTGTCATAGACGATTGGAGCGAAGATCAAGCTGGCCCTGGTGGTGTCATACACAAAGATGGTGCCGGCCCCGGTATATCGCATGTAACCCATGTAGGTGTGGTAGTAGCTCTCGCCCCGGGTGTATTCGGCCCAGAGAGCTTCCGAGTAGGAGGCGAATCCCTCGTTCAGCCAGATTTCGTGCCAGTTATGAACGGTTATATAGTCCCCCCACCACTGATGCGCCAGCTCGTGAGCCACCACCCATTCGGAATACCAACCGGAGGAGAAGCTGGTGTTGGTCTGGTGCTCCATGGCTCCGCCCCAGGTGAAATGCGACATGGCGTATTTCTCCTCCAGGAACGGATACTCCCCGAAGGTGTTGGCAAAATACTCGATCATCGAAGGAGTGATAGGCCAAAGCGCCTGTGCATCGGCGAGTCTCTCCGGATAAACGTAGTATATCACCTCCATGGAATCTCCCGCTATGGGATAATACCAGTTGGAGAAGATGGAGAAATTGGTGGCGGCAATGGAAATCAGATAGGTGGTGATGGGATACTTCTCATGCCACTTGTAGGTTCTGGTGGAGCCGTTGTCCACTATCTCTCTCAGAAGGCCGTTTGAGGAGGCGTACAGGTCCGATCGAACCGTTATGTTGATGTCTGCCGAATCGGCCTTGTCTTTGGGGAGATCCTTGCAGGGCCACCAGGCCTGGGCATAATAGGGTTCGCTCAAGGTGCAGATTATTGGCTTGGGGGGGCTCCCATGATATCCCCAGTCAAACGACTGGAGCCCTCCCTCCAGCGGATGCCCGTGATAGTAAACGGTCACGTCGAAGGGCTCACGATTGAAGGTGCCGTTGAGAAAAATGGTGATGATGTCACCGTTCCAGAAATAGGAGCAGGTGGCCCCATTGTTCTTGATGGAGTCGATATACATCTGACTGTTCTCAAAGAAGTTGAGATCGACCACGTTGAAGCCGTTGATCAGCGCCTCGGCATACATGTAAACCGAGCCGGAGATGGTTTCCGTGGCTTCATTCAAGGTCAGATCCAGCCTGTAATACTTCGCATCGAAATGGCTCTGGGCCACGGTCTCCTCGGTGCGGACCATGATCCCCAGCTCACGCTGTCGGTCCAGCCTCTGCTGCTTCATCTGGGCCAGCAACCGGTGAAACTCATTCGGCGTTGTGTTCTGATCGGTTCGCAGCACCTCTTCTGTCTGATCACTGACCGTCTGAGCGGCAGCGTTCTGATCCCAAAGAGCTGAAGAGCACAACAGCGACCCTACAACGAGAACGTATACAAGAACTTTCACCTGAGACCTGCTTCGGAAAGACTGAGAATTGACGACACAAGCAAAGACCAGCCCACGAAAACGGCCGAACTCGCGTGAATTTATGAGCTTGGCCTATTTACAATCTACCTCAAACTCCATTTTTGTCAACGATTTTCTGGCGCGTGCAGGGACAGTTGCGCCGCATCTCGGTGTGCTACGCGTCAAAATCAGAATCCAATTGACATGGCCGGTCCGTTCAGTTACATTTGGCAAAGCCGCAGAGAATACCGATAGGATACGGAGCGTATCCCGCAGATGATGCAGAAGGCCAAGCTGAGGGCGCAATACCTAGGGGCTCTACTGATTGTGTTGTGGTTTCCGTCCGCGGCGCTGTCCGAGGTCGGATTTCAGCCGGAAGTCACTGTTGTCTCGAAATACATATGGAGAGGATTCGACACCATCGTAGATGACCGCCCGGCCATCCAGCCTTCCGTCACGGTGACTTTCGGCAAGAGCGGGCTGTGGTTCAATGCATGGTCGGCTTTTGCCCTGGCCGATACGGATTTCGTAGAGCTCGATCTGATCGCAGGATACGACAGGGCCTTGCCAAAAGACCTGACGCTTTCTGCCGGAGTCGGCTATTTCACCTTTCCCAGCATGTCGCACTATCCCGACAAGAATTCCGCCACGCCTGAAATATACGCAGGCCTGACTACCTGCGCGCTGCCCTTCTCTCCCGGTCTGACCCTGTACTACGACTTCAATCTGGGAGACGGCGTTTACGCCACCCTCTGTTTGACGCACGACTTTGATTTGAAGTATAAAACAATTCATACGTGCGCGCTGATAGGATACACCAGGCAATATAAGGCCATCGGAGTTGATCCCGGCATCTCAGACATTTGCCTGGGGGTCTCGACGGATGTCGACGTCAAGGGGTTTGTTCTCACACCCAGTCTGAATTACGTGATCGTACCCAATGAGACGATAAACGACGAAGATGAAGTCTGGTTCGGGCTATCTGTTGGCTGGTCAACGGACTGAAGGGATGGAAGGGTTATCGTATTTGCGGCGGACCGGGGACAAAAGAGTGGTCAACGGATAGAACGGATCAAACAGGTTCCTTTGCCTACATCTGGTCAGTCCGTTGACCAGGCGGCTTTGTTCTTAAGCCTGAACCATGTGCTCAGCGGATGCAGCGGGTTCAACGGATTCAATCGGTTGCGTCCGTTTAACCCGTTGACCAGCTGGATTTGTTTTTAAACCTGAACGATGTGGTCAACCGAGGCAGCCGATTCAACGGATTCGGTCCGTTCTATCCGCTTAATCCGTTGACGGGCTCCGTCAACAGCCAAATCCAAAACAATCAGTCAACGGACGGAATGGATCAAACGGATAAGTCGAGTCAAGAGTAAACCTTCGTTCGGATGTGACCATTAAGGGACGCCCAAGTTGTGAACTATACCGAGACGCTGCGTTACCTCTACAACCTAGAACGCTTTGGGATCAAGCTGGATCTGACGAACATCACCGCGATCCTGAGGCTTCTGGGAAATCCCCATCTCAAGTTTCCTTCCATTCACATTGCCGGGACCAACGGGAAGGGCTCTGTAGCTGCCATGCTCCATTCCGTCCTGTGTGAATCGGGATACAGGGCGGGCCTTTATACCTCGCCGCATCTGGTGGATTTCAGGGAGAGGATCAAAGTTGGCAGAGACATGATTGAGAAGGATTTCATATTCGATTTCGTACGCGGGCTCAAGGATGAGATTGACAAGAACGGTTACACCTTCTTTGAGGTAACCACTGCTTTGGCATTTCAGTATTTCGCTCAAGAGAAAGTGGAGATAGCGGTCGTGGAGACCGGTCTGGGCGGCAGGTTGGATGCCACGAATATGATTACGCCCCTGATTTCGATTATAACCAACATAGGGCGAGAGCACACCAAACAGCTGGGGGACATCATAGCCCAGATTGCCAACGAAAAGGCGGGCATTGTCAAACGGGGCGTTCCCATCGTAACCGCTGTCAGTCAGCCCGAGGCCTTTGAGGCAATAAGAGCCGTCTGTGCCCAGAAGAAATCTGAGCTTATTCGCATCCAGGATACGTCAAGCTGCACGGTGCTGGATTCCTCGATAAATGGATCGAGGTTCAATTTCTCTTCGAATTCCTTCGGTTACGAGGGCCTTGAGCTGAATCTGGCCGGCCGACATCAGTTGCTCAACGCCGCTACCGCCTTGGCCGCTATCCAGAAACTGCAACAACCGGGCTGGCGGATCGGAGAGACTGCCCTCAGAGCCGGCCTGAGGAACGTCGACTGGCGAGGGAGACTCGAGGTCTTCGGAGAGGAACCTCTGGTACTTCTGGATGTGGCTCATAATCCCCCTGGGATTCAGGCATTGATTGAAGCTCTGGATGAGTTTTTCCCCGACAGGCGGATCTTTTTTGTTTTCGGTGTTCTCGAAGATAAGGATCACCGTTCCATGCTGGCAACGCTGGGCAGAAAAGCCAAGTTCGTCGTTCTCACCAAGCCGGACTACAAGAGATCTGCTGACCCGCAAGCGTTGACGAAAGCAGTCGAGCAGACTGATGTACCATTCGAAATCGTCCCTAAGGTCAGCCAAGCCCACCTTTTGGCTCTCAAACGAGCTGGACGCGACGACGTGATCTGCGTAACCGGCTCCCACTTCACCGTCGGCGAACTGTTGGGTTCAGTTCAACCCAGCTGACGCTCAATCGAATCACTCCGCACGTCTCCCTCGAAAAAATAGCTTTACAATCGAGACTGCTTTTCTCATATTCCGGCAGAAGGTCGCTGCTTTCAATCAGGGAAAGGGGAAAAACATGGAGACGCTGGGAAATATCATGGAAGAGATTGGGAGGATAATAGAATATCCCATAGTCTATGTCAATCAGAAGCCCCTCACCATCATGTCTCTCTTGCTCGGTATTGTCATCCTTCTGCTTTTCGTCTTGATTTCCAGGGGCCTGAGGAGCATTCTCAAATCCAGGCTCTTCGCCAAGTACCCTCTGGACGAGGGCATCCAGCTTGTTATTCTCAGGCTCACCCACTACCTCCTGATAGGTTTGGGCATCATCATAGCCGTGCAGTCCATCGGGTTGAATCTCACCAGTCTGGCCGTCGTATTTGGCCTGCTGAGCGTGGGAATCGGATTCGGACTTCAGAATGTTGCTTCCAACTTCGTCTCCGGGTTGATCATCCTGTTTGAACGTCCCATCAAGATAGGAGACCGGATAACCATAGGTGACGTGTGGGGCGACGTGGTGAACATCAGCCTCAGAGCCACGCTGATACGCACGGTTGATAACGTAGCCATAATCGTCCCCAACTCCGAGTTCATATCCTCACAGGTGATAAACTGGTCCCACCGCGATCCCAAGGTGAGAGTCCATATTCCGGTAGGCGTGGCCTATGGATCGGACGTTCCGCTGGTCATCAGTTCCTTGCTCGAGGTAGCCAAGAGTCATCCTGAGGTTATGGAAGATCCTCCTCCAAAGGTTTGGTTTACCGAGTTCGGGGATTCCTCTCTGAACTTTGAGCTTCTGGCCTGGACCCTTGACCCCAAGAGTCGGCCTGATGTCATCAGTGATCTGAATAAAGGTATCGATGAGATTTTCAGAAAGAACAAGGTGGAGATACCTTTTCCCCAGAGAGATTTACACGTCCGATCCTCTGTTCCCATCCAAGGTTGGGCTCAGAACGAGGATCAGAAAAGATAAAGGAGAGTGCACGGGATAGGGACAACCGGGAAGTAAACAAACGCCTTTCAAGAAACAGTTCCACCCATGAGACAAGCGGGGCGCCTGCGGATAAGTTTAGGTTGACAAACTGGTGTTGGCAGACTATACTTACCTGTAAGGCAAATCGGAATTTTCCCTCTCCCGGAGTTAGAAATGAAATTCATAGCACATTTTCACGTTCATTCCGAATGCACTAGGGCGCCTCGGGGATGAGAGGAAATACGGGGATGAAACTCATAGCCGTACCAGTAATATCGATTCTTTCAATCCTCGTGTCTGCCGAGCTAACAAGCGCCTGGATGGCAGAATGGGCCACCTACAGGAAGCCAGCCCTATCACCGGATGAAAACAGAGTCGTGTTTGAATGCTGCCGTAATAGTGAATAGCCCGAGTGCGAAGATACTTCTATGCAGAATGAAATCTTCTTGGTAGATGCAAATACCAAGGAGCTGAGACCTCTGACTTTCGATATTGAGAATTATCAGCTTTCCCCGGACGGGTCCAAAGTATTAATCCAGACCTTCTACGGGTCATATCTGCTGGACCTGCTGAAGAAAACATCCCCCAGAGAGATCTTCAACCGTTTCTTTTCGTGCGGCTTTGACAGCAGGAACAGCCCCATCCTTACAGTATCCTGGTCCCCGGATGGCAAGAAGTTTCTTCTCGTCCGAGCTATAGGCTTTGACGGCAAAAGATTATCCTCTGTTTTCGATTCGGAGACCGGTGAGGAAAAGGTCCTCGACCTCGACCTCCTTCCTTGCGCGGTCGCTTGGCACCCGGATGCAAGTCGAATCTATTATGACCAGGGTGGGGATGTCAGTTATCTGGACCTTACAAGCGGCAAGATGAACCTGGTTCTTTCGGGTCTGCCCGACGATCCCTGTCATGACCCCATGATAAGTCCCGATGGCACCAAAGTATTGTACCGAGCGCTGAGGTTTTTCAAATTCCGCACAATAGGCTCTTTCGACAAAACCATATTTGCCCGGTGGATCGACGTGCCAGATTGGGCTTCGCGAGAGCTGAAAAAATCCGTCTGGGACACGCAGCGGGAAGTGGCCAAAGAGATGCACTACCTGCTGCTGAGTGGTCCCATGTCCAATCTCCGATTCCGCTGGTCGCAGGACGGAGAGAAGATTCTGATCAGTGACACAGATGAGATTTGGCTGTACGTGCTTTCTGATTCTTCTTTTATTCCGATCTATTCCGATTCCAATACCATATCCGACTTAGCCTGGAGCCCAAATGAGGAGGAGATGTATTTTGTCTCTCAATACCGGAAGGATACGAACCGGGATGGGGTTATCAACGGTCGTGACAAGATATTCGGGGATCTGAAGGTTTTCAATGTCGCTGATGGTCGTTCAAGGACGATACTTTCTGAGCTGGAATCGCCTGGGCATCTGGTCTTTTCATCTGACGGGTCACTTCTAGCTTACGAAACCGGCGGAAACATTTGGGTGTTGAAGACGTCTGATGCCCAGAGTTATCCTTTGACAACTTCCGGAGGGACAAAGGCTCAGTGGTTAGCGGACGACAAGACGATTCTGTTTGAGAGCGAAAAGTCGCTTTATACCGTGGCCATGACCGGACAAAACCTTACCCGTCTGACCGTGGCTAAAGGAACAGAGCCGGTGTGGCTGAGGGATGAGGAAGTCGTTCTCAGAAGCGGCGGGAAACACTGGAAAATAGCTTTGGATAGATTGGAGGTTGAGGAGGTGACTGAACCCCTTACGGCTCTCCCCAGATCGACAGGCAAAGAATACGAGGTCTACGTAACCAGTGAGCGATCTGGGCATCAGCCTTGGCATGTGTCTGAGATTTGGATGAGAGAGATTCGGACCGACAGAAGCTGGAAAATCAAGGAAGCTTGGAGAAACTGGTAAGCCGCGGACTCCGTTCTTGGCTACACGGGGGAAAACCATGAAATTCATAGCAGATTTTCACGTGCATTCAAAATACAGTCGGGCCACCTCCAAAGAGATGGACGTGGAGAACGTGGCCCGGTGGGCCAACCTCAAAGGGATTGGCTTGATGGGAACCGGCGATTTTACCCACCCGTTTTATTTCGCGGAGTTGAAGCAGAAACTCCAACCCACAGGTTACGGCCTCTTCACTCTGAAAAAGGAGTTCAGGAATTCGGTAGGCAATTCCTTCCAGAACGAGGTTCATTTCATGCTCACCACTGAGGTGAGCAACATGTTCCAGCAGGGGGGATCGTCCAGGAGAGTTCACACCATGATCTTCGCGCCCAGCTTTGAGGTGGTGGAGAAGATCAACGACGAGCTATCCCAATTCGGCAAGCTCAGCTCGGATGGCAGACCCATCTTTGGATTCCCAACCAAGGAGCTGGTCGAGATTATCGCCGACATCACGGACGAGTGTTTCGTGATCCCTGCCCATGCATGGACGCCCTGGTTTTCGGTGTTCGGAGCCAACTCCGGCTTCGATTGTCTGGAGGAATGTTTCGAAGAACAGCTAAAGCACATCTCGTGCATCGAGACCGGACTCTCCTCTGACCCTCAGATGAACTGGCGGTGGTCCGCTCTTGATAAGGTGGCCCTAATCTCCAACTCCGATGCACACTCTCCCAATCGAATCGGCAGGGAGGCCAACGTATTCGATTGCGCCATGACCTTCAAGGACATAGTGAAGGCGATCAGGACCCGGGACAAGAAAAAATTCCTGTTCACCATCGAGTTCTTCCCGGAGGAGGGGAAGTATCACTTCGATGGACATCGAAACTGCGGGATATTGTCCTCACCGGCTGAGTCCAGGAAAAACAACAATGTTTGCCCGGTTTGCGGAAGGAAGCTGACCGTCGGCGTTATGCATCGGGTGGAGGCTTTGGCAGATCGTCCGGAAGGATTCGTGCCGGATGGCGCCATCCCGTGCAAGCACCTGATCCCCTTGCAGGAGATAATCGCGGAGGCGCTGGGTCAGGGCGTGGACACCAAGGGGGTGCAGAACGAGTATCTCAGGTTGGTATCCATCTTCGGCTCCGAGTTCAGAATCTTGTTGGATCTTCCCTTGGAGGAGCTTGAAAAGAATACTCCGGCCAAGGTTCTTGACGGGATAAAAAGGGTCAGGGAAGGGGACCTCAAGATAACGCCTGGACACGACGGGGTGTACGGTAAAATCCAGATTTTTGGAGAGAAGGAAAAACACCCCACCGAGCAGCTGGGACTATTCTAGAGATGGAGAGAGTCCACTACCATGAAGCCGCACTCTTCACAGTGCGCGGGTCCGTGGGAGTAAAACCAACGCAGATGAGCTCAAGTGGGTGACGCGGCGCGGGTTAACCGCGCATCCAAAGGTAAATCGTTCCAGCGAAAAAACGGCTTTGCGGGCAACCTAATTCTTGCGTAACCGCCTGAAAACAGCTATATTTACCTCACCTCATTGATTCCCCCTCTTTGCGAAGAATAAGGGGCTCAAATGAGGGAAAAAGATCATAGGAGTGTCATTCTTACACCGCCGCAGGCGGGGGAAGAATCTGGCGCCGAGACACTTCGCTCCGCTCAGTGTGACAGATTCTTTGTGTGAGTGAGGCTTGAGACTATGGCTATGGAAAGAGAAAAAATCGTTCCGGTATACATCGAAGAGGAGATGAAATCCTCCTACATCGACTATTCCATGTCGGTGATCACGGCTCGAGCCCTGCCTGACGTCAGAGATGGGCTGAAGCCTTCCAACCGGCGAATCCTGGTGGCCATGAACGACCTGAATCTGGCTCCCGGCAGACCTCATCGTAAGTGCGCCAAGATCGCCGGAGATACCTCCGGGAATTATCACCCCCACGGGGAACAGGTGGTTTATCCCACTCTGGTGCGCATGGCGCAGGATTTCAATATGCGATACGTTCTGGTCGACGGTCAGGGGAACTTCGGCTCCGTGGACGGAGATGCTCCGGCAGCCATGAGATACACGGAAGCCAGGCTGGCCCCGGTCGCGACGGAAATGCTGGAGGACCTGGAGAAGGAGACGGTCGGCTTCATGCCCAACTACGATGAGACCAGACAGGAACCCACAGTGCTCCCCAGCAGGTTCCCCAACCTCATCTGCAACGGTGCCTCCGGCATCGCGGTGGGAATGGCCACCAATATTCCCACCCACAACCTGGCAGAAGTGGTGGATGCGCTGACCGCCTTAATCGCTGACCCCGAGCTGGAAGACGAGAAGATGCTTGAGTTCGTCCCCGGTCCGGATTTCCCCACAGGCGGAATCATTCAAGGCAAATCGGGCATAGCTGAAGCATACAGAACCGGGCGCGGCAGGATTATCCTCAGGGCCAGGGCCAGCGTGGAGAAGCAGAAAAGCGGCAAAGAGAGCATCATAGTGACCGAGATTCCTTACCAGATCAGCAAATCCAACCTTCTGGAAAGGATCGCGCACCTGGTTAGAGACAAGCTCATCGAGGGAATCTCGGATCTGAGAGATGAGTCGGACCGTGACGGCATGAGAATCGTCGTCGAGCTCAAACGGGACGCGCCGGCTGACGTGGTGCTCAATCAGCTCTTCAAACACACCCAGATGCAGACCACGTTCGGAGTGATCATGCTGGCTCTGGTGAACGGCGAGCCCAAGGTGCTCAATCTGAAGGAGATGCTGGCGCATTTCCTCGAACACCGGCACGAGGTTGTCACCAAGAGGACGCAGTTTGAGCTCAATAAGGCTGAGCAGAGAGCCCACATCCTGGAAGGTTTGAAGATCGCCTTAGATCACATCGACGCAGTGATAAAACTCATTCGATCTTCCAAGACCGTGGAGGATGCCCGAAAAGGCTTGATGACGAAGTTCAAGCTCTCCGAAATTCAGGCCCAGGCCATTCTGGATATGCGGCTGCAGAGGCTCACCGGTCTGGAGAGGGAGAAGGTCGAGCAGGAGTATCTGGACACCATCAAGCTCATCGAGAAGCTCAAAGGTATCCTGGCCAGCAAGGTCAAGAGGATGAACATCATCAAAGAGGAGCTTGCCGAGCTGAAGAAAAAGTACGGCGACGAGCGCAGAACCGAGATAAGGGCGGAGGAAGAGGAAGAGTTCACCATCGAGGATCTGATCGTCGAGGAGGACATGGTCATCACCATCACTCACGGCGGCTACATCAAGAGGCTCAGCATCAGCTCGTACCGAAGACAGGCCCGGGGAGGGAGAGGCGTGATCGGAATCGAGACCAAACAAGAGGATTTCGTGGAACATCTGTTCATCGCCTCCACTCATAACTACATTCTCTTCTTCACGCCCAAGGGAAGATGCCACTGGATCAAGGTGCACGAGATACCTGTGGGAGGCAGGCTGGCCAAGGGCAAGCCCATCGTGAATATGCTTAACCTGGGGGAGGAGGAAAAGATCGCCGCCTTCTTGCCGGTGAGAAGCTTTGACGACCAGCATTATGTGGTCATGGCCACCCAGAACGGGGTAATCAAGAAAACGGTGCTTCCTGCCTTCAGCAACCCCCGAAAGGGTGGAATCAACGCCATGAACATCCCGGAGAAGGACAATCTGATCGAGGCCAAGATGACCGACGGCACCTGCGATATTGTTCTGGCAACCAGGGAAGGACAGGCCATCAGGTTCCATGAGGACAAGGTCCGGGACATGGGAAGAGCTGCATACGGAGTGAAGGGGATCACTCTGGCAAGGAAGGACGACAGGGCTATCGGTATGGTGGTGGTGAAGCGGGACGCGACCCTGCTTACCGTCACTGAAAAAGGCTACGGAAAGAGAACCAGCATATCGGATTACCGGGTGACCAACCGGGGCGGCAAGGGAATAATCAACATAAAGTGCACCGAGAAAAACGGCAAGGTGGTTGACATAAAAGAGGTGGTCACCGACGACGAGCTGATGCTCATCACTCAGAAGGGGATCATCATTCGTCAGCCGGTCAAGCAGATAAGCGTGATCGGACGGGCCACTCAGGGGGTGAAATTAATAAACCTTACCTCAGGAGACCGGGTGGTGGACGTGGCCAGGGTGGTTAAGAGTGAAGCAAATAACAACAAGGGTGAGAACGCCGGCGCGACTGAAGCCTAGGCCTTTTTCTGCATGCCAAACCTGCCTGCATTCCAAGAAAAGACAGCATGCGCAGGCGTCGTAGAAAGCTTAAACCAGAACCTGACCCGGGTTCTGGTTTCTATTACCCTATCGGGTACGGTCGAGGCGGAGACCTCCAGATCACCACGTTTTCTGCAATGGCATTGAGCTGACCTGCAGCATATGAGCGGGCTGAAAATCGCAATTCTGGTCCTCGTGTTCGTCTTGATATTGAAACTCCTTGTGAAAGGATGGCAGAAGGTTGCGCTTTCTCGTGGGGGCGAGAAGTTCAAGTTCCTCCTGACCAGATCGCCGCTCTCGCACGACGTCACCTGGCGGGACGTGAGATATTCCATCATGGTGGTGATTGACGGGCTGATATCGATCGTCATTCTGATTTGGATCGTGGATAAGTTGCTGTGACCTCCCAGACGCCCCGACGGGCCCGTCCGGGGGTCTCCGTCGCCCGCTTGATCCCCTCGGCGCGAAACGGAGAGGAGGGAACAGGGAGAGGCACAGGCTGGTAGCCGGCGCGCATAAGCGAATATGGAAGACGAAGTCGACGGGCAGAAAGAGCACTTAAGAGACCTGATCTGGTTTCTTATGGAGCAGAAGAAGGTTGCCACCTTTCCTCTGCCGGTTAAAGGTCGAATTCCCAATTTCATAGGAAGCGACAAGGCCGCTGACTTAGTGCGAACGCTGCCGGAATGGAAAAAAGCCAGGATCGTTTTCGCCAACCCGGATTCCCCCCAGAGGAAGATCAGAGAGTATGCTTTGAGAGACGGGAAGACTCTGATAATGGCATCGCCCAGACTGAAGCATGGGTTTCTGCACATCGAGCCGCGAGATGCGGAAGGTAGAGAGGAGGAGGCCTCCAGCATCAGGGGGGCGTTCAAGTACGGAAGTCCTTTCATGGAGATGCCAAAACCAAACCTGATAGTAACGAGCTGCGTGGCAGTCGACCGATCGGGCTGGAGACTGGGCAAGGGTGGAGGCTATGGTGACATCGAAGTTCGGACGATTCAAGAAGAATTCGGCAAGATTCCCGTCGTTACCACGGTTCATTCCCTGCAAGTTGTCGATTCAGTCCCGCACGTTGAGCACGATGCCAAGGTCGACATCATCGTGACCCCGGAGGGCATTTACAGAATTCAAGAGACTTTGTAGGGGTTCGATTCATCGAACCCGCGGGTGGCAACATCCCGCCAAAGGCGGGGTCGCATAAATGCGACCCCTACAAGATTATACCACGCATCGCGGCGAGAATTCGCGGACGGGTCTCCATCATCCCGCTCGATTCGTTTCCAGGAAGTGGATACTACGTGCGCCATAGGTACAGCCCCATGGCGATCAACAGGAAGATGAAGCTGACGAAGAAAAAGAGCTGGGACGTCTTGAGTTGCTTGTGCTTATAGGTCACGATCTCGATGAAGGTCTCCTTCGACTCCGTCCAGGACGCAATGCTCGTCTCGTAAACTCTGGGAGAAAACACCAGAACGGCAAAGAGGATGCTGACAAGCCACAAAACTAACGGGGCAAGATAGAGTATTCCTTCGACGGTCCCAATCCACCACCTGATGTCGGAATATGTTATGGCGTGGAAATAGATGCCCTCCAGGATGCCGCAGATGGCAATGAGCTGCTTTGCCGCACTCTCTATCGATTCGATAGACGTGCCCAGCATGGACTTGGCATTATCCCGCCAGAATTTCATGGGGGATTCCGGCAGGCCACCGGTTGGCTCTTCCTTTTTTTCATTCATAGAGTTTCCTTTGCTTTCTGACAACGGATCATACAGATTAAACGGACCACGTCGGCGCGTAGGGGCGAACCTTGTGTTCGCCCGGGATCAGGGCGGAGATGAACTCCGCCCCTACGCGGATTCTGTCATTCTGGGCCGCCCTTCACTCCCTGCTCCGATGTGGTGCGGACACAAAGCCGTCATTCTGAGGCCGAAGGTACGAACCGTGCGGTTCGTACCGAAGGCCGAAGAATCTAACACCGAGATTCTTCTCCCGCCAGAGGCGGGATCAGAATGACAATGGGAAACGCACGTTGTGGCATTCTGAGCCCGAAGGCCGAAGAATCTGCTCGTTCGGGCAGGGGTTCAACCCCTGCCCCAACGGATGATTTCATAGTGTCACGATTCCACCGGGTATTCGAACTCCCTC
>CAYFQZ010000309.1:0-16489 GCA_964345305.1 uncultured Ignavibacteria bacterium
GAAGAAACAGATTCCTCAGCATGGGCATCGCAGAACAGAGCGGCACCGGAGTTGCCGCCGGCCTAGCCAAGGAGGGAATGATACCGGTGTTCGGCACCTACGGGGTCTTCTCGGCAGGCAGGAATTTGGACCAGCTTCGCACTACGGTCTGCTACGGCGATTTCAACGTCCTGATCGCCGGAGCACACGGTGGCGTGTCGGTGGGGCCGGACGGCGCCACCCACCAGGCGCTGGAGGATCTGTTCCAGATCTGCGGACTGCCCAACATGCACGTCTCGGTGCCGTGCGACTCCATCGAGACGGAGAAGGCCACCGAGGTCCTTCTCTTCGACATAAAGGGGCCCAAGTACGTCAGATTCGCTCGAGAGGCCACTCCCATCGTCACCGACAAGAACACGCCCTTCAAATTCGGAGAGGCGAACATATACAGATTCAGGGGGGAGAAGGATAACTTCAAGGATGCTTTTGAGGTCAAGCTGGCATCCGAATACGCCTCGGAGAATGAGGACTTAACCATCATCGCCTGTGGTCCTGAGGTTCCGGAGGCCATGCGGGCAGCATGGATATTGAAAGAAGATTTCGGGATCGAAAGCCGAATAATCAACCTGCACACGCTGAAGCCTCTCGACGGGGAGCCCATAATCAAGGCCGCGCGGGAAACGGGTATTATCGTCACGGCCGAAGAACATCAGGTGGGCGGGTTCGGCAACTGGATCGCCAATGTGGTGTCTCAGGCCACGGAGCTTTACGGAAAACCGCTTCTTCTCGGCATGATCGGGGTCAAGGATCGATTCGGCGAGTCGGGCGCGCCGTGGGAGCTGGTGAAGGAGTTCGAGGTTTCTGCCGAGCACATAGCCCAGAAGGCAAAAGAGCTTTATGACATTAAGACGGGCAGATGAACACAAGCTTTGTTGGACGTTGGCGTCCATGCACAACTGAGGCCGGAGGCGCCAACATCTCCGGCCAGCATCCAAGATCCGGTATTGGAGGAAGAGATGAGATTAGCTGATAGAATGTCCAGGTTGGGGACGGAAACGGCCTTTGAGATATTGGCCAAGGCCAGGCAGCTGGAGGCAAAAGGGAAGCATATCATTCATCTGGAGATAGGCGAACCAGACTTCGATACCCCCCGTAACATCGTCGATGCAGGAATAAAGGCGCTGAACCAAGGGCATACGCACTACAACCCGTCGGCTGGCATCCGCGAGCTGCGAGAGGTGGTCGCCCGATACGTTTCCAGGAGCAGAAAGATCGAGGTAAGCCCTGACCAGGTGGTCGTCACCCCGGGGGCAAAGCCCATTATGTTCTTCGCCATACTGGCTCTAATCGACGAGGCAGATGAGGTTATATATCCCAATCCCGGATTTCCCATATACGAATCCATGATAAACTTCATCGGCGCCAAGGCGGTGCCCATCCAGTTGAGAGAGAAAAACGATTTTCGCTGGGACATCGACGAACTGAAGAAACTGGTGACCGACAAAACCAGGATGATCGTCGTCAACTCTCCTCAAAACCCCACCGGCGGAGTTTTGACCAAGGACGACCTGAGAGCAATTGCCAATATCGCCCTCTCCAAGGACATCTTCGTTTTGTCTGACGAAATATACAGTCGCATAATCTACGAGGGGGAGCATCACAGCGTCGCCTCCTTTCCGGGGATGCAGGAAAGAACCATAATCCTGGACGGATTCTCCAAGACCTATGCCATGACCGGCTGGAGGTTGGGCTACGGGGTGATGAGAGAAGACCTGGCGGTTCTGATTGCCAAGCTGCAGACCAACTCAAACTCCTGTACTGCCACCTTCACCCAGGTGGCCGGCATCGAGGGCCTCACCGGCTCCCAGGATGAGGTGGACAGGATGCTGGAAGAGTTCAAAAGAAGAAGAGAGGTGGTGGTGGAAGGCTTGAATGCCATCCCCCGAATCAGCTGCAGAACTCCCAAGGGTGCGTTCTATGTCTTCCCCAACGTCAGGGAGATCGGGTGGGAGGTGAGGAAGTTAAGCGACTACCTTCTGAACGAAGCCGGGGTGGCAGTCCTGTTCGGCACCTCGTTCGGCAAATACGGAGAGGGGTATATTCGCATATCCTATGCCAACAGCGTGGAGAACATCAGAGAGGGCCTGAATCGCATAGAAAAAGCGCTACAAAAGCTAAAATAGGCCGTATCCTAATATGAGTTCGCCCGGCGAGCGTTCGGAACGCCGGGTGGCCAGAAAAGTGAATCTGGCCGAAAAGAAAGCTTTACAAAAAGAGAGGGGAGATTGTTCTATTTCGAACTAAACAAGCCCTGGCCGCCGGGGCGAAAAGGAAGGTGGTCGCTTAAGGATTAGGGGATTGTTTAGAACGAACACTGAATCAGCCTGATTTCGTCTCACCCCAGTAATCTCATCGGATCGACTTCCATTGTGCGACCCCCTGGGTTGGATGCTGAAAAAGGGAGTTTTTGGCTAAACCGTCAAGGGTCGGTTCACACGCTTTTCTGCGCGCTTTACACCCTAAACTTTTTGGGCTGTCTGTCGATCATATAACAGGTGAATCGACAAGAACTTAAAAGGCCAGAAGAGGGAATTTAAAGGAAAGTGACGTAGATTCGGATTCGGAAGGTCATAGAAGTGCCTCGAAGTGTGCGGTTTTTGAGCAGCGGCGGTTTTTCTCTGGCTCTGAACAACGGGCTCAGTGGCAGTCCGGGTAACCAGACCGCACATAGCACACCACAGTTCATGGGAGAGAATAGGTCTAGATCCAACAGCGGATTTCGTTGTGACAGTCACGTGATAAACCAAACTCAACGCTAACCATTCCCACCACGGCTATGCCTGCGTGGCGAACCAAAAGGAGGTGAATAACTCAGAGCCATAGATAAAACTTCAGTTCACAGGGAAAAGTCAACTTCTCATTCTACAGGAGGGAAGAAAATTGAAGAACAAAAGCATACCTAAAGTGGTGCTCGCCGGGAGCATCCTGCTTCTTGTCTTCTCCTCGCTGGTATACGGAGGAACAACGGGGAAGATAGCAGGAGTGATTACGGATAGGGAGACCGGCGAGCGGCTGCCAGGAGTGGCAGTGACCATCGTCGGAACCACCATGGGAGGGGCGGCCGACGAGGAAGGGCAGTATTTCATCCTGAACGTTCCTCCCGGAAGGTACACACTGAGAGCTAACCTCATAGGTTATGCTCCGATGGAGGTGGAGAACGTGTCCGTATCCTTGGACCTGACCACCACCATCGACTTTGAACTTGCCTCGGAAGCTCTGGAGGTGGCGGGCGTCACGGTGACCGCCGAGAGGCCCATCTTCGAGCCGGATTTGACCTCCACCGCGCATATAATAACCAACGCGGACGTGGTTCATCGCCCGGTGATCAACACGGACGGGATAGTCTACCGTACTCCTGGAGTGGTCTTCGACCCCATAGGCGGACCCATCAACTCCGGGACCCAGGGAACCGTCCTCGGAAATGAGGGGGACCGGGTGACGGACACTGCGAATCCCGGAATCACCTTGAGAGGCGGGAGGCCGCAAGAGGTGGTGTACATGGTGGACGGGCTGTCCATAACCGATCCCATTCTGGCAGGGCAGGCCACCAACCTGAATCACTTCACCATCTCCGAGGTACAGCTGATCACCAGCGGCTTTAACGCCGAGTACGGTAACGCCATGTCCGGAATAATCAACTACGTCACCCAGGAGGGCGGGGCTCAGTTCTCCGGAAGATACCAGTACTCCACGGATCAGATTTTCAACAAGGATTTGCTGGATGACCGCGACCTGGATTTTGGAACCAACGAGCACTTCCTGACCGTGAGCGGTCCCATTCCGGGCACGGAGAACAAGCTGACCTACTATATCAGCGGCAATCTGTATCTCACCGACGACTGGAGTCCTCGACTGCACAAGCTGCCTCATCACGCCCAGCAGACCTACCGCACGCAGGCGAAACTCACTTACAAGATTACTCCTTCCATAGCCGTACGCCTGGGCGGCTTTCGGAACAGGAGGCAGTACGAGAGGTACAACCACAGTTGGCTGTACAACCTGGACAGCTTTGACGCCACCATGGAGAAGGCCCGGATGATCCACGCCAGCTTGACCCATAACGTCTCCAAAAGCACTTTTTACGAGTTCAGGTTGGGCTACTTCAAGAATGACTTCCATATCGGCAGACGTTTGGACGAGCACTTCCTGGAGCGTACCGCCTGGGACTTGGCCTGGGAAGAGTTCCCCGAGGAGGAGGACAGTCTGGCCAGGGCAGCTTCCGCCGAGGACTTCTTTGCCCAGCACCAGGATGAGGTGTGGAATGGTGACTGGTGGGAAGACTACGTGTTCGCCATACCCACCCCTGATCCGGACGTGTGGCAGAGATATCGCGAGCGCAGGCAGGAGCAGAACTATCCCCTGGCCGTGGACAATATGTTCTGGTCTCATTATGATACCAGGAACTTCCAGAAGAGAGGCAGCGAGATCCAGACGGTCAAGTTCGACATCACCAGCCAGGTGGACTTCAACAACCAGATCAAGACCGGATTCGAATTGAATCGATACACGATCAACCGGCACTACAACAGCCTCCCCTGGGACGCACAGCCCTTCATAGACGTTTATGAATACAAGCCTCTGGGCGGGGCCTTCTACATCCAGGACAAGATCGAGTTCCAGGGCCTGGTGGTCAACCTGGGAGCAAGGGTGGACTATCTAAGCAAGGACGCTCTGGCCTGGCCCAGTGAGACCGACGTGCCGACCAGGCCGGACCAGTTGCCCGACGCAGGCAGAGACAAGGAGGTGGACGACAACCTCAGCTTCAGCCCCAGACTGGGCATCTCTCACCCCATCTCCGACAAGATGACGATATTCTTCAACTACGGTCATTTCACCCAGCAGCCGCGCTTCCTGGAGCTTTATGAGTCTCTGGCTCCCAACCTGCAGAGGGCCAACCAGAGGGTTGGAAATCCCGAGTTGCAGGCGACCAGAAACGTCCAGTATGAGCTGGGTCTGAACCGAGCCATAACCCGTGACATCAAGCTCAACGTGGTGGCCTATTACAAGGACGTTTACAACATGATCCAGTCGGAGAGGATCTTCATCGTGCCCCAGCCTTACGATGTGTATAAGAACTTAGACTATGCCAACATTAAGGGCGTGGAGCTGACTCTATCCAAGCGGCCGCGCAGGTTCCTCTCCTTCAACCTGTCCTACGTGCTGCAGTTCGCTCGGGGAACCAACTCCGATTACACCGACCAGTACGAGTTCCATTCCCGTTTCCCGACTGATCCGGTGACCGGTTTGAGCAATGTCTTCCCGCAGCGGGTCAACCCGCTGGACTTCGATCGAAGGCACAGCGTCGTGGCGCAGGGAGACTGGAGGTTCCCGGATGATTTCGAGGTGCCGGCCTTACGAAACTTCGGAGTCAACGTCATCTCCGAGTTCAGCAGCGGTCTTCCCTATACCAAGAGGGACTACCGAGGCAACAGGGTGGGAACCACCAATCAATACCGCAAGCCGTGGACCTACAACACCGATCTGACCGTTGACAAGAGCTTCTACTTCTTCGGAAGAGAGGTCAACGTCTTCGTTCAGGTGTTCAACCTGTTCGACCGGACCAACGTTCTGAAC
Organism: uncultured Ignavibacteria bacterium; assembly: GCA_964345305.1. Lineage (GTDB taxonomy): Bacteria > Zixibacteria > MSB-5A5 > MSB-5A5 > SM1-73 > SM23-73-3. Next base: position 5,614 of record CAYFQZ010000309.1, read on the forward strand.
GTTTACCCTGCCACCGGCAGCCCGTCCGATGACGGTTATCGCCTGGATCCGGAGTCGGTGGTGGATCCCGGAGAGGACACCAATCATGAGTACTGGGACTACATCCAGGTGAAGGATACCGACGGAGACGGGCACATCAGCGCAGAGGAGCAGGCCGTGGCATACACCAATGCCTATACACTGTATGCCAATGATCCTATGAACTATGGCGCTCCCAGGCAGATCAAGGTCGGTTTTTACGTTGCCTTCTAACGGTAACCTGACCAGGATAAGCTGTTCATTCACGGAATGAACTTACGGAAGGAGATTTGACATGGAGAAGTTCTTCACTAAACGTGCGGTCGTGGGTGGGTTCCTCTTGCTGTGCTTCCTGCTTTTGGTGATCTTGCCCGCACAGAGCGAGGCTCGCAGGCCAGCGCAGAAAGTGATCCCACCTCTGGCCAAGCCGGCCCAGACGGAGCACTTCGGAACTCGTTACATAAGACACGGTCTGGACATCAACGATTTTCGTGTTCCCATGACCAACTACGCCATTTTCGGGCAGTTCATCGATCTGGGAGCCGCTGGCGGCGAGTGGCCCAAGGGTTCCAACGAGTTCTACATCTTCGGCGCCGGAATCTGGGTGGGCGGAACGGTCGATGACAAGACCTTGCAGACCTTTGCTTTCAGCAATTCCGGTACCGAGAGAGACGTGGCCTTGTGGAATTCCCTCACCGACCACCGGGTGGCTATCGGATACAACCCCAGCGGCGGCGCCGAGGAGATGTCCGGGCTGACCGACATATTCATCACCGGTCATCCGGAAGACTATGACGATCCCGATTATTGGCCGCTGCCGGAGATCGTCGGCATCCAGGACAGCTACTGCGAGTTTGACGATCAGGACATCGAAAGATGGGATACCGGCGTCAATTCCAACGCCGGCGACGGCGAGGACATTGCCAGGTACGGCCTGGGAGTTAAGGTCATACAGCGCACACACTCCTGGAACTACGAGAGCAACAAGACCATTCACTTCTTCATCTTCGACATCGTCAACATCAGGGAGGACCGGGCTCCCATAAGGAACTGCTTTCTCTCGGTCATGTGTGACGCGGACGTAGGTCCCACCGCCAACGACGATCTGGTCGGATTCGACCACTCCAGGAACCTGGGCTACTGCTACGACAGCGATTTCGCCGAGCAGGGATTTGCCAGAATCCCGGGATTCTTGGCTTACAAGTTCCTGGAGAGTCCGGTGGCAACTTATGACGTGGACTTAAACGGAGACGACCAGATAAACGATGATGAGATCGACTGGAACGGGGTGATGGTCAAGGACGTGAGAAAAGGAGAGTCTTTGGGTTTGACCTCCTTTAAGACCTCCAACCTGCAGTCGGGTGACCCCGATATCGAGTCGGAGAAATACATCATCATGGCCGGACACAACTATCCGGACGTGGGAGACCAACGCTATGCTCCCTTCGATCTGGGCACCGGGACCACCCCGGTGGACCAGAGGTTCTTCCAGAACACCGGCCCGTTCCTGTTGGCCGCTCCGGGTGATACTCTTGTCGAATCGGTTTGGGCTTGGAACGAAATCACTCAATCGCTGGAGTGGGTCGACACCGTGACAGTAATCGGCGATACGGTCAGGGTGGTAGTGGCTGTAATGATGGCTCCGGATGAAGAGACGCTTCCTCAGGTGGCGGATGTTGCCCAGTCCATCTACGATATCGGTTTCATTCTTCCTCGACCTCCGGATCATCCTAACGTAACCGTGGTTCCGGACGACAGGAAAGTCTATATCACATGGGATGATGTGGCTGAGCTCACCAAAGATCCATACTATGCGTTCACCAGCGATCCGCAGCATCCTCTGTACGATCCCCGGTACTTGGAGATGGACTTCGAGGGATATGAGGTCTATCGTAGCACCTCTGGGTTGCCAGGGACGTTCGAGCTCTTGGCCGCCTGGGACAAGTCCAGCGTGACCCCCCGGAATGTCACCATCGAGCAGCTGTCCGGCCCAGAGTTCACGGGCATCAGTTATGATGAAAACACGACGGAAGGTTGGTTTTTGGCGGTTTACGGACCGGACCTTTTTACCGGTCATGAGTATCTGCTCCAGGTCAAAGCGGATGGATCATTCTTCGTCAGCAACCTTACGCTGGGAACAGATGTTCCAGCCTCCGAAGAGCAAGAACACTGGTATGAGCTTGGAGAGCCTCCTTATGTCTTTGAGGTGTTCACCTGGGGCTACAATCCTTATTTTGACATGGATGACATCCCGGTGAGTCGAAGCACGCCCGACCGCGTAGCTGACGGGACCTATGACGACTATGTTGACAGCTGCTGGGTTTTGTTTGGCGGAATGGCGATGAAATTCACCGGGGATGCCCCCAGCGACGAGGTGGTCTTCAAAATCACGGGGCAGGCGGAGACACCCGAGGGTGAGAATACGGAGTTGGCACACGCCTACTTGGATACGGGGCTGATCAATGGAATGATCTATTACTACGACGTGATCGCCTATGATTTCCAGCCCTTCTCCTCACCTCGCAGCCTGGAGAACGGTATCAGCGGCATCGCAACCAGTCCTCGTTCGAACGTTACCGGCCTTTCCTATCCCGAGGTGTTGACCGTTGACCATACATCCGGACAGAGCGATGGCTCGGTCACGGCAGAGGTAGTTAATCCCTTAGCAGTAACTGGGCATGACTACAAGGTGGTCTTCGACGACAGCGATCCCAGTAACATAGTATGGCATCTGATTGATATCACCGAATCTCCGGAAGACACGGTACTGAAGAATCAAACCAACCAGGCGGGGGACGACGACTATCTGGTTGTTGACGGCATTCTGGTGAGAGTCTCGGGTCCCGACTTCAACATCAAGTCCATCGTTGAGATTCAGAATGCCGATGGCCCGGTGGACCCGCCGGATAACGTCGGTTGGTCCTGGAACTCTACCGACGAATTCTACGTTTCCACCGATGTTCCGGGGTCTGACTTCAGCCGCATGAACTGGAGAGGTCGGATCGGCATAGACGACTGGGAATTTCGCTTCACCTCAGGTGGGAGCGAGTATTACGACTGGATCAGTGAGGCTAAATACCCGGACAAGGCACCCTTCGAGGTGTGGAACATCGGACCCGGCACTCCGGATGACGATTCCGATGACAAGAGAATTCAGTTTGCCATCATCGACGATGAGGAACCAGCAGGCTGGAGCGCTGGTGATAGGGTGTATCCATCCGAACGGGAGTACTTCGAGCCCCTGCCGGATCCAATGGAGTACACCTGGGATGATGACTTCCACATCGGGAGGATAATATTCAACGCCGCCGAGCCGGCCGAGGGAACAATCGTCAGATTCATCACAAACAAGCCCAACGCCTCCACTGACGTATTCACCTTCTCCACCAACGCGGCCGGGGTGTCGGAGGATCTGGTGAACCTGGACGACATAAAGGTAGTTCCCAATCCCTATATCGTGCGCAACGACTGGGAGCCCAGCAGGGATTACTCCCGCATTGCTTTCACCCACCTTCCCGACGAGTGCACTATCAGGATATACACTCTGGCCGGCGATCACCTGCGCACCCTGCACCACGAGAGCACAACCTTCGACGGCAACGAGAACTGGGATCTTCTTACCAAGAACCGGCAGAAGATCGCCGCGGGCATATACATCTATCACGTGGATTCACCCTACGGGGAGAAGATCGGGAAGTTCGCGGTGATCCGATAACCGACGAAATGACAGAGGAGGTAAATTGCGATGAAAAAGTTATTGGTGTTTCTGCTGGTGGCGTACTTGGCGTGCTTTGCGGGCGAAGCCTGGTCTGAGGAGTTCGATAACGTAGGAACGTCAGGCGCGCAGTTCTTGAAGCTGGACGTGGATGCCCGGGTGGTGGGCTTGGGCGGTGCCAGTGCCGCCATTACCCGCGGAGCCATGGCCCTGTATTACAACCCGGCGGGTATCGCCAACATGGACGAAAACAGCCTGGCCTTCAGCTACACCGACTGGGTCGCTGACATCAGTTACAACTATGTGGCGTACACCCGGCCCATCGAGGGCTTCGGAAACGTGGGCGTTCATATCGCTCTTTTGACCATGGACGACATGGAGAGGACCACCCTGGAGCAACCGGATGGTACCGGCGAGATGTTCGGGGCCAATAGCTGGGTGATAGGAATCAGCAATGCCTACCAGCTTACCAACCGTTTCTCGTTCGGTGTCACGGCCAAGTACCTGAGAGAGAAGATCTCCGAGCTCTCCTCCGGGTCGATTGCCTTCGACGTTGGCACCGTCTATTACACCGGCTTCAGGAGTCTCAGGATAGCCATGACCACCCGCAACTTCGGAAGCGACACCAAATTCGGCGGGACCGAGCTGGAGACCACGCTGGATCAGGACAACGACCCCACTACCCAGCCGGTGGAGGTGAGGCTGAATACCGAGTCTCATCCGCTGCCCCTAAGCTTCCGCGTGGGTATCGCCTATGATTTCGAGCTGAGCGAAGCCAGTAAACTGATGACCACGTTCGACGGATACAACACCCGTGATAGGGGTCAGCAGGCCAGCCTGGGGGCGGAGTACAGCTGGCAGAACGAGCAGCATATGTTCGCCCTCAGAGCCGGATACAAAATCGAGACCGACGAAGAGGGTTTCGCAGCCGGCGCAGGTTACGCCTATCAAGTCACCGGATTCGGGAACGTGGGGATCAACTACGCCTGGGCAGATCTGGGCAAGTTGGAAAGCGCCCACAGATTCAGCCTGACGATGGCCTTCTAGGGTCAAAGATCGGCTGATTGAAGAGCACAACGCCGGTTTCCCTTTGGTCCGGAAACTGATTTCTTTCAGATTCCGGTTTGAGGGAGGCCGGCGTTTCTTTTTCCCGGGAAGCGGAGTGGTACGTATGGCGGCGGGGTCTATTCTGCCTGCAGCAGCATTCATAATCATTCGGCAGCATCGAGGCAGGAGCTTGTCACGAAATGTGATGGGCTAGGTGGAAGGTGGGGGAAGGGTTCACTTCAAATCATAATTGCATCTCAAAGCATAAGGGCTCGATTAACCGGCTTACCTGCGATTTCGCGGTATCTCGCGTTTACGCGGCCCATCGTAGTCGAAATTCCAGTCACCCAGCTTGCGCATGGGCTTCTCCCGTACCATCTCCTCATAGGCGTGAGCCATTAGGCCGGCCACGCGAGAGACGATGAAAAAGCCCTTTCCTAATCTCCAGTCAAATCCCATGTCCGATATGACCGCAGCGATTGCGCCATCCACGTTCACGGGAAGCTTTTTGCCGAGCGCGTTGCTCAACTCACTCTCAATCGCCTGGGCCAGCTCCAGGTGCCTTCCCGAGAAATTCAAATCCTTGGCCATCTGAAACAGCTTCAGGGTCCTGGGATCGGTTTCGTGCAGACGATGGCCGAAGCCGGGAATTCTCCGTCTCCTGTAGATGAAGTCGGAAACCAGCTCCTTGGCTATGGAGGAGACTTCGTCCGGTCTTCTGCCCCACGACTGCAGTATCTTGGCACACCTCTCTATGGCCCCCCCATGGATGTCGCCGATGGTCAAAACGCCTGCCGCTATGGCTGCATTCAAGGAGTTACCGCCAGAGAGCACATTTCTGGCGGAAAGCACCGACGGAGGGGTCGCCCCATGATCTATGCCGGATACCAGAATGGCCCTCATCATTTCCGACTCTTCTTTGTTGGGAAGCTCACCCTTCAGGATCAGAAAGACCGCGTCGGAGAAGGACAGCCTTTCCATCATCTCCACGATGTCATATCCCCTGACCCTTATCTCTCCCTTCCTGATCTCCGTGATGGCAGTCTTCCATCTATTGTCAGTCATCTTTGCCTCCGATCTTAATATTCCTTGGATAAACCCCGGCTGCAAACTACGTCACCAACTTATCAAAAAGTTCCCACAAAGTCAATGAATTTGTACGATTAGCTCGTTTGTTTAGTTGTGCTGAGATGGAGTCTGCAAAAGCCAGTGGCTGCGGGAGGCTGCTCTGGCTGCCGTGATTCAAGAACACTCGACTCTACACCTGGTTTCAGCGCAAAGTTCCTCGAGAAAGCGAATTTTGATTTCCAAATCTTGCAGGTTGCATCCTTCCCAGAGGAAGGTCAGCTAAGAGAATTTGTCATTCCAGTACCCGCATTTGTCTTGACAAGCACATTTTTGGGGCTTTATTGACAAGGATTCGATCCAGGTCTCCAACTCAGCGCTCTTTGCCCAAAGTCGAAAAAACCAGGAGGACGGGATGAGAAAACACCGGCTTTTGATAATGATGATGTCCATCGCAATTCTGATCCCATCTGGATTGTCGGCTCGAATGTATTTGACGCTGGATGAGGCTTTTCCCGGCTTTTCGAGCAACGATGTCGGTGATATCCGAGTCATGTATCTTCCCGGCGGGGATACCATCATCTGGGTGGGCACCGGCAAGGGAATCTCTAAAACCACAGACCGGGGTGAGAGCTGGTATTTCTATGATCAGAGAAGTGGACTGAACCAGGATGAAATCTCCGCTCTGGCGGTCTCCGATACCACACTCTGGGCAGCTGCGGCTTACAACAAGGAAGTACAGGGGGAACTGTGGCCTTACGGGAGAGGTTTCAACAGAAGCGGGGATTTCGGTGAAACCTGGGATTCATTTATTCCTTTTCAGGTGAGCAAGTATGCGGGGATGGTCTGCTACGATATAGCCGTAGACGATACCACCGTTTGGGCCACTGCCTGGTACGGCGGCCTGATACGCTCACGGGATGAAGGTCAAACGTGGGACAACGTGTTTGTGGACTCGGCGGCTCAGGAAGATTTCGAGCAAGAGCGCTTCCGGGATTTCAGGAACCGCTTCTTCGCCGTAGCGGTCGATACTCTCTGTCCGGTAGAGAAGAAACTAAAGAATTGGGTACACGACATAGCGTACGACGGCAGATTGATCTGGGCGGCGACCGCCAACGGAGCCTGGAGCAGCCTGGATCTGGGTGCCGGCTGGTTTCCGTACGATACCGCCAGCGGTCTGAACTCGAACGGCGCGTTTTGCCTGGCTGGCGATACTTCGAACTTCTGGGTCGGCCTTTATGAGGTGGACGGAACCTACCCGCTGCCGCTTCTGCCATCTCTGATTGGAGCCGATTTTAACTTCACCAGCGATTTCGGTGCAAGCTGGGATACGGCCAGCCCGGATTTGGGACAGGCGAGTTCCCCGGGCAAGTACCCCAGGCGGATGGCCCTGGCCGACACGGTGGTCTGGGCGGCCTGTGCAGAGGGCGGTCTTATCCGCAGCTTCGACGGCGGAGAAAACTGGGAGAACGTTTTCGCAGATACGTCTGCCCGGCGAAGATTCGAGGAAGAGGCGCTGCAGTACGAGGATATCTTCATCTCTCTTGCTATAGACACGTCGACTGCTGATACCACCCTGGTGTGGGCGGGCACCAAGAACGGCATTTACGAATTCGTTTACACCACGAGCGATTCTGCGGATACGGTGATCCAACATCTTTATGAACAAGTCGAGGGCGGATCGGGTGTCGCTCTCCCTGCCGGCCCTACGGCAATCGTCTCGATAGAGGTACAGAACTATGACTCTCGCACCGTGGTCTGGGCAGGCGCCTACCACGAGGTTGCCGCAGATCCCTATCCCGTCAAATGGCCGGTCACTTACAGGTCCACGGACGGAGGGGAGACCTGGATCGGCAGTCTGGAGAACGTACAGGCACGCGACTTTGCCTTCTCCGACTCCGTCGCCTGGGTGGCCACGCACCAAGGCCTGAAAAGGTCCACGGATGGAGGCGAGACCTGGGATACTTTCGAGATAGTCGATTCTGCATCCAAGGAGCTGATAATCCCCTCACAGTTCACCTCGGTCTGTGTGGTGGAGACCGGTACGGACAAAACCATCTTCGCGGGGACCATAGATGGCCTGGCCCGGTCCACCGATGATGGCGTCACCTGGGAAGTCACAAAGTTTGCGCAGTCGTTCAAGAAAGCCGTCTGGGCGGGCACGGCGGCCGGCGTCTTCAAGTTTATATACAACTATCGGGACACATTTGACGCCGTGCTGAACTACAGCTCTTACTTCCACGGCATCACGGGAGACTGGATCGTAGGTCTGGCCATTCAGGAGTACCAGGGCAGAAAGGTTATCTGGGCCGCCACCCAGATCACTTTCTCCGGCAACGACGGTGTCAGTTTCAGCACCGATGACGGCGACAGTTGGCAGACGACCCTGCTGGGCGATCGCGCGTGGAATTTTGCATTTGACGACACTGTCGTGTGGGCTGCCACCAGCTCCGGTTTGAAAAGATCCGAGGATTGGGCAGAGAACTGGGAGGTCTTCAATTTCATGAAGGACAGGGATGAGGTCACCAGAAGCCAGATCACCAGCACCGAGTTCACCTCCGTGGCCATAATCGACGGTGAGGTGTGGGCCGGGAATGTTGGTGGGTTGGTCAAAAGCATGGATGACGGATCGACCTGGGACGTGGTCCGAACCGCAGTGCCTATAGGTAGCCCCGGCTCGGAGACGGCTTACGCGTTCCCTTCTCCCTTTTCCCCCATCTTGCAGGGAGGTGGGGAAACCAGAATTCACCATCGCCCAAGGCAATCTGGACCGGTCACCATCAAGATATATGATTTTGCCATGGACTTGGTAATTACGCTGGTGGACGGTGAGCATCGTGATGGAGACGAGGAATACGATGAAATTTGGTATGGAAGAAACGAGAAGGGGGACCTGGTGGCCAACGGCGTTTACTTCTTCAAAGTGGAAGCAGCAGGTGGCCAGACCGAATGGGGAAAGGTGGTAGTATTGAAATAGACTCATCGGGATTCGGAGAGCTTCCATGATAATCAAGGAGAATAATATGCGTAAACTACAGATTGCGCCGATACTTCTGATTCCAACGCTTTTGTGTTCAGCGGCCCTTGCCGAGACCGGAGACGGGGGTTATCCCGGCCAGTTCCTTCAGTTGGGATTTGGAGCAAGAGCGCTGGGCATGGGTGGAGCCTTCGTCGCGGTGGCCGATGATGCCACCGGAGGATTCTTCAATCCCGCCGGGCTGGTGCAGGTCACCAGGCGTACGTTCGGCGCCTTCTACAGAAACATGACGCTGGACCGGAGGCTGACCTACGTCACCTACAGCCAGCCCATAAGGGATGAAGCGACCATCGGGCTGGCCTGGGTCAATGCTGGAGTGACGGACGTCATGGGAAGAGACGGAGACGGAAACTTGACCGGGGAGATTTCCAACTACCAAAACTCCATTCATTTGTTTGTGGGACGCAAGATAATAGAACAGTTATCGGCAGGTATCCGTATGGCCTACACCCAGTTCAACCTGGCGAACATCAGCGCATATGGCGTGGGGTTCGGTTTTTCGGCCATGGGCAGGCCAGTGCCCCGGCTGCGCCTTGGGGCGGCCGTAGAGAACGTGGCCATGAAATATTCCTGGACCTCGGGAGATTACTGGAAAAGTATTGACCCGGACATTCTGGGTTCGTCAGTGGAAGAAGAATTCCCTGTGAACTTCAGACTTGGCGCGTCCTATCTCCTCTGGGATGACCGAATTCTCTTGTCAGGCGAAATCGAAAAGAACGATAAGCAGGAAGCCAAGCTGCACCTGGGGACGGAAGTGTGGGCGCTGGACAAGGTGGCCGGAAGAATCGGATACGACGGACGCGCTCTGACATTCGGTCTGGGGTTAAGACACGAAATCCGATCCATCGTGCTGGGCTTCGATTATGCTTTCGTCGACAGTCCCGTGGAGCTTGATGCAGATCATCTGGTCTCAGTTCAATTTGAGTTTTGACGCCGGGATCGCGGCGGACCCTGGATTTGCCTATGATCTTAAGAAGAATCAGTGAAAGCGTTTACGCCGTCCTGGGTGGGGAAAAGGAGCCCAACGCAGGATTTGTGGTGGGCAGAACTGGAATCCTGGTTATCGACACCACCTTCACGCCCTATCATGCCACCGAGATGCTCAGGCAGATAAGGTCGGTCAGCCAGAAGCCGATCAAGTACGTTTTCAACACTCACTACCATTCGGATCATACTTTCGGCAACCAGGTCTTTTCCGCCAAGGTGGTAGCAAACCGAAGATGCAAAGAGATCATGGCGACTCTGGTTCGAACCGAATGGAGTCGGGAATCCGTGCGCAAATGGCTGGAGGAGAACCCGGAGTTCAAGGAAAAGCTGGCCGATTTGAACATAACTCCTCCCGACGTTGTGTTCGACCGGGAATACCAGATTGACCTGGGTAACTTCAAAGTGGATCTCAAACATCTTGGCGGGCACACCACGGGCACGTCTGTGGCTTACGTTCCCTCTTCAAAGGTTCTGTTTGCCGGCGATCTGATGTTCAAGGGAAGGTATCCGTATATAAAGGACGCACACGTGCAGACGTGGCTTGCGGCTCTGGGTAGTCTCCGACAAATGGATTTCGACACCCTGGTCCCCGGGCACGGCTATCTGTGCAAGAGGGACGACCTGGATAATATGCTCCAGTACTTTGAGAATCTGTTGGAAAACTGCAGGGAATTTGTGGGGCAGGGACTTGCTCTGGACGAAATGGTAAAGAGAAAGGAATTCATCAGGTACGCCCGGCGAAACGTGGATCTGCACGAAGAGAACATCAGAAAAACGCATGCAGAGCTGACCGAGGAAGAGAAAGTTGAAGAATAGACTATTCCTATTCGTTGTTGCCTGGTTTGCTCTGGGCTCATTTCTTGCATCAGATACGACCTCCAGGAATGACAAGAGCGGGACGTCGAGCTTGAGATTCTTGAGTCTGGCTGCCGGCGCAAGGGCTCTCGGAATGGGCGAGGCTTTCTCCACTCGATCCGACGGCGTGGTTTCACCCTTCTGGAATCCGG
>CAYFQZ010000310.1:0-3385 GCA_964345305.1 uncultured Ignavibacteria bacterium
GGCTTTTTGACTTTACCCTTATCTCAATCCCCGGATTCTCGGTGGCGGTGCGAAACCTGCCCTCTATTTGCCGACCGAAAGCTCGGATCACCGTTCCCTCAACCGGCCAGGGAAGCTTGCCCTTCAGGGCTTCAAACGAATCCTCCGTCGCAGCGTCAGCCTTCACCGCCCGCCCGTCTTCATCCTGCGGTCGCCCTAGGGCTTCGCGCAACCTGCGGGCTTCCTCTTCCAGCTCCCCGATCGCTCGGAGGCACATCCTCTTTTTGGACTCAATCCTATCAAGGGATTTCTCCTTCTCCGCCAGTGCCTTCAGGCGCGTTATCTGTTCCCGCTGCTTTCTGTCTTGCATCCAGGATATCTCGGGCTTTACCATGTCCAGGTTTCGTTTTCTTTCGGTCAACTCCGCTCTAAGCGCCTCGACGGCAACCAACATCTCTTGATCCCGGGCCAACAAACTGTTCAGGAATCGGGGCTTGCTGCCCAAATCCAGCGGCGAAAAGGCAGTGAGGGCAGCAGCATTGCGGCCGAATCTCCCACGCTTATAGACATCTCGCAGACGCCTTGCGGTGTTCTTCCGATGCGAGTAGAGCGTTGAATCCGTCTCCCTCAGCGTTCTTCGCTTCGCCTTCAGCTCCCTTCCGACGCTGCTCTCTCTGGAGAGGAGCCTGCCGATGAGTTGCTCGGTCAGCCCGACTCGCTCCTCCATCTCGAGAAAATCAACGAAGGCTTGCTTCTCCTGCTGATTATGACGCTGCAACTCGATTCTTTTCTCTTCCAGCTCCCTCTCGATCTTGGCCAGCCGGTCCGCTTCAACTCCGATTTCCGGCCCCTCTACGTCCGGCAGGGCCGTGCTCACCAATATACAAAGCCAGACGAGAAAAACCAACAGAAATAGACCCGCTACTTGCTTGGCATCAGACATAGGCCGCACTGTCTCCCTTCTTTCCAACACAAGGCGGAACCAATGGCGAGTTTCCTTCTACCGCGTCTGAAATCTTAGGCGTCTGCTGACTGCGAGATAGGTTCCTCCCAAGCCCAGAAGCATTCCCCAGCCCAGAAGACCGAGGACCGCCCCAGGAGGGAGAAACTTTATGATCAGGACTCCTTTGGGGAAAAACCAGCATGCAGCCCAGAGACACACCACCCCGGCCCAAGCACCGGCGGCGCCGAGGAAAAGCCCCTGCATTAGGAGCGGAGGGCCGATGTGATGCCGGCCGGCCCCCATCAGACCCATCACCCGAATGGTCTCTGCCTGAGAGTCGACCACAACCCTCGTGAAGCTCGAGACGACGTCGGTCAGGGCCAGGGCTATAAGCAAGCCGAAAATCAGTACGGTCACGGAGAAGGTGCCGACGGCGCGGTCCAACTCCCTCAGCCAGGCCGCTCCAAACTCGATGTCCTCCACCCCCTCCTTTTTCCGAAGCTGCGAGGCCAGACCAGCCACCTGCTCATATCCTTTGTATCCCTCCCTCAGCGACAGCAACAGCGAAGCGGGAAGGGGATTGGAGTCCATTCCCTGGAGCAGGCCTTCACCAAAAAGACTCTCCAACTCGGCCATAGCCTGCCCTTTGGATCTGTAATCCACCCTCTCCACCTCCCGAAGACCTCTAATACTTTGCAGCAACAGGTGCAGTTGCAGCGCAGTCATATCCTCCTTCAGGTAGACCTCGATCTGCACTTCTCCTTTCAACTCCCGCTCCACGGCCTTCAAGTTCAGGGCGGTCAAAAGCAAGGCGTCGAACACCAGAAAACAGAGAGCGATACAGACTATCACCACCAGGCCCAAAAAAGGTCTGTTCTTTAAAGCGTTAAAGGTCAGCTTCATCGAATGGAAAGCTCTCACCGATATTCCACCGCTTCACAGATTGCCTGCAAACCCGTCGGCCTCACCGGCACCGACGGATATCCGGGGAAACCGAATGGTTCTTTTTACGATTCTCCCGTTTTCGATATTAATCACCCTGGCTGCACCATCCTCGATTACACAGGATGGTCGCGTGGCCAGCAGAATTGCCGTCCCCAGTAGGTTGATCTTCTTAAGCAGCTCCAGTGTCTGCTCCGCGCCCTCCTGATCCAAGTTCAAGGCGGGATCATCCGCCAACAGCAGCAGAGGATTTTTTGCCAGCGCCCGGGCAATAGTCACCTTCTGCCTATCTGCCGAGGAAAGCTGGGCAGGACAGGTTCGGCGTCTGGCCCAGAGTCCCAGCTGGTGCAGGAGCTGGTTCACCCTGCAGCCGATGGTGCTCTCGTTTCTCCCCAGAACTCTGGGGCCAAGAGCGACGTTGTCGAAGACGTCCATGTCGTCGATCAAGCCCAGGTCTGGAAAGATCAATCCCAACTTGCGACGCACAAGTGCCATCTGCTTTTTCGTCATGCTGCGAATCCCTTGCCCGTCAAAGATGATCTCACCCGCCGTGGGTTGGTGCTCTGCCGCCACCAATTTAAGCAAAGTTGTCTTACCTGCCCGATTCGGTCCGACCAGATGCACGAACTCTCCTTTGCCGACCTCGAAGCTGATGTCCCGCAGGGCCACAGCTTTCCCGTCAAAGACCTTGGTGATCCTGTTTATCTGCAGCAAGGGATCCTGTGACATATGTCCGCATCAAGGGAATGAGACTCACTGTCGAGAGCCTACCGACAGTCGCACAAATCCGAGTCAGGTCAGCCGGAAAACGAGAGACGGGATATTCACCTGCAAGTTGCAGCCGAAGTCACTCTCGCCCGGGTCACCCGTGCCCAGACGGCCTTGTTCTGATCGATTCTCGTCCTCATGCCTTCAACTTCTTCTATCGGTTGACCGGGAGAAAAAGATGAGCTTGGCTGGGGCCCATAAAAAGAAGACAGCGCCCGATTGCCAGGACTGCCAGATGCTTTCGATTCGCTCACGGAATTAGAGAGCCGGATGGCGAGACAATTGGCCGGCAGCCAGACCGACACGCTCTCCCATCACCTGTGTCATGGATAACGTGCCTGGCTCCGCCGGTCCTGCCGAAGCAACACAACCAGGAAGGCGGAATCCGTGCCAGGCGTCCCGGCTGAACGCGCCGCAAGATGAATCGAGCACCGGAAGCCGGCCTGCAGATTTTCGGGGAGATTAGCCTCCTCAGCAGGCCGTTCATCTCTTGGTGAACTGGACTGCCGACGCCCTCAACATCGCGACCGGTCGGGTCAACGACCGACTTCCCACCCCCCGGCTTCGATTTTCTCGGCCTCCCGAGCAAAAATTCGATGAAGAACCTGCAAATGGGGTCGATAAAAGTATATCGAGACGAAATGATCAGACAAGAACACCGCCCTTCACCAAAAAGCAACTCGAAAATCAGACTTATGCACGCCCCAAGAACGCTATTTCTCTGCGTTTTGACTTGGCTGCTGCTCTCTCCGG
>CAYFQZ010000311.1:0-12807 GCA_964345305.1 uncultured Ignavibacteria bacterium
GGTGGAAGTGCTTACCTCTCCTCATCAGTCACCCTCGCAGGACTGGCTGAAGACCGTGAAAAGCTCCAGGGCGCGAAGCAAGATAAGGCACTGGCTGAAGCAAAAGAGATTCGAGGAGAGCGTAAGTCTGGGAGTAGCCATCCTTGACAGGGAGCTGAAAAAACGACACCTGAAACAGCCATCGGAGCAGGAGCTTTCCGATCTGGCCATGGGGCTGAATTTCCCAGGCTCCGAAGCCATGTTGTCCGCGCTGGGAGACGGAAATGTCTCCATCAACCACATACTTGCCAAATTCGCCCCGGAAAAAAAGGAAAAAGAGCTGAAGCCATCGCTGATCGGCAAGTTCGTGGATAAAGCCAGAGGAAGCGCCAGAGGTATAAGGGTCGGCGGAATGGGAAACATGATGTTTCGCTTCGCGGGCTGCTGCCAGCCGGTGCCCGGAGAGGAAATCGTGGGGTTCGTCACCCGAGGACGCGGCGTTTCCGTACACCGGTCCGACTGCCCCAACGCGCTGCAAATTATGGTTGAGGACGGAAGAAGGGTGGACGTAAAGTGGGATGCGGGAAGGGATCAATCATTCATGGTCAAACTTGAGGTGCTGGTGGAGGATCGAAAAAACGTGCTCAGGGACATCACCCAGGCCATCTCTGACGCCGATACCAACGTACGGGGTGCAGAGATAAAAGGCGGCGAGACCACCTCCTCTGGCAGCTTCATCGTCGAGGTGAAAAACATTGCCCATCTTAACAAGACCGTGAAAAAGATAAAAAAGGTCAAAGGCGTGGTCCAGGTCGAAAGATCCAGAGGTCTGGACATGACGGAGGAAGAACCAGAGCATGAGGTCGACTGATTCGGTGATCCACGACACCGGCGGGGTCAGGTGGCTGTCCTTCCCTCCTCTGGACGCTTTTCCCTTTTTTCTCCACGGTTTCCTCATCAAAAATCAAGCTGGCTCGCCCGCCTCCGAAGGCAGCAAGATAGAAAGAGTTCTCAGCCACATGGCCTCCGACAAAAAGACTTTGGTTTCCCTAGCCCAGACCCATCAGAGCGACTGCGTTGTCTTAACCTCGAGAGATGAACCGAAGAAGAATTATCGTGGGGATGCCATCCTGACCGACAGGAACGACGTTTTCCTCTCGGTTAGGGTGGCCGACTGCCTCCCCATCTTTCTGGTGGAAGAGAGAAGGAAGGTGATCGGCCTGATGCACGCTGGCTGGAGAGGCACCCTTCTGGGAATTACCCGGAAAGCCTTGGGAGCGGCCAGGGATGAGCTTGCCTGCAGCATGTCGGAATTGACAGTGGTGTTCGGTCCCTGCATCCAGGGCTGCTGTTATGATGTCTCGGATGGCGTTGCGATCCTGTTCGACCGGGACTGCGTGCGACGTGCCCCTGACGGAAAAGCCAGACTCGACCTGATCGCCGCCAATTTGAAACAATTGGTCGCTTGCGGAGTAGAAGAGGATAGCATATTCGTTGCCGACAGGTGTACTTTCTGTGATGCTGAGTGGTTTTTCTCACACAGGCGCGAAGGCGAAAGCACCGGGCGCATGCTGGCTTTCATGGGATTGAAATGAATTCAACGGGTTCTCAGGATTCTTTAACCTTAATGGTGAGGGGAGACCAATGAGAAAAGCTGCAATCCTTGCCGGATGCCTTTTGGTGGCGTTGTCTGGCTGTCAGGCTTGGGCCATAACCGGCCTGGGAATAGGCGTGAGAGGAGGCATGATTCAGGGCTACCGGAACGACAACCTTGATGAGATTCCCACCCTAGACAAGGACTGGCTCAAGGAGATGCCCATGGTGGGGGTGCATCTCAAGATCGGGACCTTGCGAATAGTCCACCTCGAGGCATCCCTTGAATATGCCTGGAAAGATAAGGACATTGTGCTGGAGCAGGCCGGGAAAGCGGAGTTCTCCATAAGCGACCTGTCGCTCAACGGCACGGCCAAGTACATGTTCTCCATCCCGGGAATCAAGCCCTATGCCGGGGCCGGCCTGGGGATCCACAGGCTGGTCTACGGGATCTCCAATGAGGCTTACTCAATATACATACCGGACGATGAAAACAAATTGGGATTTCATCTGGCTGGCGGATTACTTCTGTCTCCGGCTGCCTTTCCTCTGGAGATCATGGTCGAGGCCAGGTACACGTCGGTCCGGACCGCAGGCAAGTCCAGCCGCTATGCCACCCTTTTGGCAGGACTTACCTATAAACTTCCATGAAGCCTTCAAGCGGAAGCAGGGAACCGGGAGAGAGCCGCTTATGATGCATTGCCGCTCCAGTTACGGCAATAAACAGAAGCCAGCGGGGATGCGGGTTGATTCCGCATGCGACAGGTCGTTGATCAAAGCAATAAACGAGAAGTTGACAAACAGACCAGGTTGTATTATAATTGCAGTCCACTGAGAATCCGGCAGGAGGATGGTCATGAGGAACATACTCTTACTGATGGCGGCTATACTGGTATTCTCGGCCTCTTCTACGTGCGCCCAGTTTCTGGGGCAGCTCAGTCCTGCCCCAACGGTGAACCAAGGAGAGGCACTGCTGGGGGCGTACCTTGGGGTGTACGAGGATGCTTTCTCCCTGTTCGGCCAGGTTCGCTATGGGGTGGGCAGGTACTTCGATGCGGGGCTAAAAATGGGAATGATCGATCTGGATCCGGGCGACGGGGAAAGCGACGCAGGTCTCACCGTGGGAGGCGATGCCAAATACTGGTTCATGGAACAGCAGGCGGGAGATGCACTGGATGTCTCGGTTGGGCTCAGCACCGAGCATCTGAAGATTCCGGATCACAGTCTTTTCTCATTGGGAGGTAACATCATCGCATCCTACCGGATTCAATATACCGAGGAAAACAACGTCACGCCTTATGGTCGGCTGAACATAAGATGGGAGAAGGAGAGTTCCGAAAGATCGACAGCCCGACGGGACGATGAGAAGGACAAAAACCGAAGCGACATGCGCGTGGCCTTGTCCCTGGGAGCAGAGCTTAAGCTTTACTCAAACATCTTCCTAGTGGGTGAACTGCAGATTGATAACAATGTGGGGTTCATCGGTGGCGTAAACTACAGTGTGTTCTAAAGATCTGCAGTAGGAAACAATCATACTAGCTCTGGGCAGCCAGAGCTTTTTTTTCAAAAAGAGAGAAGCCTTGAGCCTGCTCGAAGCGGTGGTTTTGGGAATAGTTCAGGGTCTAACCGAGTTTCTCCCCATCTCCAGTTCCGGACATCTGGTTCTGGGCGAGTTTCTGCTGAGGGCTGAATTCAATGACCTGAGCTTCGAAGTATTTCTTCACTTCGGTACACTGCTCTCGGTGGTCATCGTTTTCAGACGTGCCCTTTGGTCTATCCTCGGTGCCGTGTGGCTCAAGATCAAATCGGCTCTGGGCCTCAGTTCGTCACCAGCCGACAGCGAGAATTGGCGCCTGCTGTGGTTGATAGTAGTGGGGTCCCTTCCCGCAGGAATGGCTGGTGTACTGTTCAGGAATCTGATCGAGAGGAGTTTCTCGTCGGCCTCGTTTGCAGCGGGGATGCTGCTATTTACCGGCGCGGGAATGCGACTTTCCGCCTTCTTCGGTACAGGGCGAGGCAGACTAAGCTTCCTCGACGCGACGATGGTGGGGCTAGGACAGACTTTGGCCATGCTCCCCGGCATCTCCCGTTCCAGTGTGACAATCAGCGCCGGCATCTTCCGGGGAGTGGAACGGTCAATTGCGGCGGAGTTTTCCTTTCTGCTTTCCGTGCCGGCCATACTGGGAGCCAGTCTGGTTGAGCTAAGGGAAGTTGCGTCCAGTCCACACCTGGGAGAAGGAGTGGCTGTTTATCTGACCGGCGCAGCGACGGCCTTCGCAGTGGGATACGCGGCCATAAGGTTCCTTTTGAAAGTGATAACGAAAGGGAAGTTCCATTACTTCGCCTACTATTGCCTTGCGGTGGGCCTTTTCTTCCTTATATTCTCAAGATAAGAGCCTCGGCGCAGAGTGCCTGTGCTGCGAAATCTCGGATCATGGGCGTGATGCAAAAAGAGATGGGCAAGATCCTGGTCGTCCGATTCAGCTCCCTGGGAGACATCGTCCTCACCACACCGGTGATCGAAGCACTGAAGGCGAAATTCCCCCAGTCCAGAGTATTCTTTTTGACCAAATCCGAATACCGCGATCTGCTGCGAGCCGATCCGCGGCTTTCTTCTTTGGTAGAGTTGGATACTCTCGGAAGGCACAAAGGGGCATCTGGCCTCTGGGGCCTGATGTCCGAGCTTCGATCCCAGGATTTTGATCTTCTGCTTGACCTTCACGCCAATTTGCGCAGCTTCCTTGTCCGGCGTCTGGTCAGATCGAGAAAAAAACTCAGATACCGCAAGAGATGGTTCACCCGATTTCTCATGGTTCACTGCAAGTTTGTAAAAAGCGAGCCGATTAGCACGGTCGACTCGTACCTGGAAATCCTGAAGACGCTGGATATAGCAATGTCCGACAAGACTCCCCTGATTTTCACGCATGCAGATGATCTGCGATTTGCAGACGATTTTCTGCTTGAAAGGAAAATCAGAAAAGATGATATTGTGATTGGAGTGCATCCCGGGGCGAGATGGGATACCAAGAGGTGGGATGAGGAGAGATTCGTCAGGGTCTGTCGGATCCTGCTCGACACGACGGGCTGCAAGATCGTACTCTTCGGCGAGGCCCGAGAGCGGGATCTGGTTCAAAGAATAGAGCAAACTCTGTCCGACCAGAGGGTTGTCGAAGCTGCGGGGCTGCCGTTGGGAAAGCTGGCTGGCCTGATCGGGCGCTGCGACTGTCTTATTACCAATGATACGGGTCCCATGCACATGGCCACCGCCCTGCGCGTGCCGGTGGTGGCGATATTCGGCCCCACGCATCCCAAACTAGGTTTCGCGCCCGTCGGCTCCAAAAACGTGATACTCTGCGCCGATGCCGAATGCAGTCCCTGCAGTTTGCACGGCGAGAAAAGGTGCAGCAAACAGTCCAGAATCTGTATGGAACAGATCAAGCCCGAGATGGTAGTCGATGCGGTGCTGGGTTTGCTCAAGCAGAATAAGTTCACTACGAAGGGAGCCTGATTGGAAAAAGCAGTCGCGTTCGTTTTCATGGTTTTTTTCCCTGTGTTCAGTGCCTTTCCTCAGTTTGCTGGTCCGCCTGATACCGCCAGTTCCGACTCCGCGCATTCACAGACGGAGGGTGAGTCGTCGGACACGCTCCAGAAGGAATCTCCCGGAATGCTTCTTCAGGGCGATCCGTTCCGCGACGAGGTTTTCGCACGCTTCTCTCCGGCAGAGGAAATATCGCTTCAGGAGATTGGCCACTCAGTGAAAGAAACCGTGGGGGATATTCTGTGCATGTGGCGTTTGGCGGATCTGATCAAGGTGGGGTCGATGGGTCAGCCGGAGATAGCCAGCGTAGGCGGATACGCAAGAGGCCTTGACCTGTTCGTAGACGGGCTCACCTTCGGAACGCCGGACCTGTATCTCCCCCAGCGAGGATATCTTGACTTAAACACGGTTCAGTTGTCCAATATCCGCAGTGTGAGATTTCTACCCGGCGGTCTATCTGCCATGTGGGGAAGCGGCCTGGGGATTGTGGGGGCGGACGTGGTCACGAAGGATTTTGAACGAGAGAAGCCGTACTCCAGGGCCACGGCAACCAGAGGCCCTTACGGATCCCACAGGAGCCGGGCGGAGCTGGGAAGAGGTGTCACCTCGCGGGGAAGGTTTTACCTCACCGCCGAGTTCAGAGAATCGGACGGCTATCAAACCAACTCCGACTACGACGGCATCTCCCTTTCCTGTAAATCGAGCTTCGACTTGGCCCCGCACGTGGATCTGAGCCTTTCCGCATACCAGTACAGGACCAAGATGGGGATTCCGCCTTTTTCAGAGGCGAGCTTCTCGGATATGCGAAAGGCGGTCAACAACTGGGGAATTCGAGGAACTGTGGTTCTCGCGCACGGTCGTAGCGCAGTCTCCAAACTGCGTCTTTATCTTGACGAGGGCGACCAGGAAATCAAGAGCCAATCGTACGCGTCTGAAGTCAAGAAGATTGAGAACAGATTCGGCTTAACCGCAACTCATACTCTGAGACTGAAGGAAAGACATCACATCCGGATCGAAGGCTGTGGCCAGACACGGAAACTTGAGATGCTGGCAGGAAGGCAAACCGCGCTGGCCGCTTATGTTTCCGTCGCGGATATGATTAGCGCCGCTCCCCGGCTGAGCCTGCTTCTCTTCGCCAGGTTGGGAAAGGAGGAGAGGCTGGAAACCGGTTTTTCAACCTCGGCGGGCATATCCTACCAGGCTGCCGAAGACGTGAATCTGTTCTGGACTGTGGGAAGAGTTGTCGGATATCCTACCCTTATGGATCGGTACTGGCAGCCTTTGTTCTTAAGCGTCGACGACACCTTGACCGAATACGCCGAGGCGGGTAATCCGAATCTGAAATCGCAGAAATCTCTGCTCACAGATTTTGGCGTGCATGTGAAGAGGAACCGCTACAGCATCAGTGGCTATATTTTTAACTCGAACATAGACGATCTCGTATCCTGGCCGAACGTCGACACTACTCTTCAATACGGTTACTTCAGCCCGTCAAACACCACCGCACATATCTGGGGAGGCAACCTCAATCTGAGATTTAGGATTATCGATCAGGCGGTCTCGTATCTATCATACAGCTACAAGCGTGGCAAAAATTCGAAGAAGGATACTCAACTGCCTAACTCTCCAGAGCACTCTCTTTTTGCCTACGTTCAGTGGGAGGAGGAGTTGCTCAAGAAGGAGATCGGTTTGAAACTGAGATTGGAAACCAGCGTCCTCTCCGGTCGGTTCATGGATGAGCACGAACAGGATAGGGAGCCGGCCGTGGCCACCTTGAACGCCAAGTTGACGATTCGCTTCTTGGATTTTCATTTCCACTACCTAGTTCGCAACATCACAGATCAGGAGTATCGATTGATCGACAATTACCAGATGCCGGGCAGAACATTTTGGTGGGGATTTTATTGGGAGTTCTTTGATTGACGCGGGAGTTTAATTCTGGACGACTGGACAGGCGATCGGATTCTGTGGATGCAGGGCGCGTAGTTGGCCCATTCCCGGGCGGGACGGCAGACGCCCCCGTCTGGGCGTCTGGTCATTGGGCATTTGTAAACAACCGCGGGCATAAGCAAAGAACAGCTGCAACCCATGGTGCTGAAGAGGAAAAGAGGTGAAAGATGAACAGAGAAGAGGCGCTGAACTTAGTGGAATCCAAAGTTAAGACCAAGAATCTGGTCAAGCACATGCTGGCCGTGGAGGCGATAATGAAGAGGGTAGCCGATCACTTCAACGAGGACGCGGGCACGTGGGCGTTGACCGGTCTTCTGCACGATCTGGATTATGACCAGACGGCAAAGGATTTCGATCGTCATTCCATCCTTACCTGCCAGTGGCTGCAGGAGTATGGTCTGGATGAAAGGGTATTGTATGCCATAAAAGCACATCCGGGGAAGGTGGAGCCCAAGTCCAGGATGGACTGGACCCTCTTCGCGGCAGATCCTTTGAGCGGGTTGATAGTAGCTGCAGCGCTGATGCACCCCAGCAAGAAGTTGAAGAACGTCACGGTCGAATTTGTGCTGAACAGATTCAAGGAAAAGAGGTTTGCAGCCGGAGCCAGCAGAGAGGATATCAGAGCCTGCGAGAAAATCGGGCTTTCGCTGGAGGATTTCGTAAGACTGGCCCTGGAGGGGATGCAGAGCGTCGAGAAGGAGCTGGGACTGTAAGCTGAAAGTGTCGGGGTCCATCAGCCCGGGATTCCCGTTCAAGCCTCCGCTGTGCACCCTCAGTGGGCGCTTGCTGCATCCGGACGCAAGGTGGAAGGAAGATCGGATCATGACGAGAAGGAACCGAGCCATACATGGGACCATCCTGACCATTGTCCTGCTGGCAATCTTCAGTCAGGCTTCCTGGGCCGAGTCCACCTATGTCGCGGCCTGGTCCGGGGGCGCAGGACAAGCGGACACGCTGAGGGCGCCTGATACATGGTTCGCGCACGACAAGCTGGAGCATCTGATTGTGAGCGCCTTCCTGTCCGGGACGTGCTGCAGTATCCTTCGCGACTTTTACAATAACAGCCAGGAATCGTCAGTCTATTTTTCCGCTTCTTTCACCCTCGGCGTCGGATTGGGAAAGGAATTGCACGATCTTCATGCTCCAACAGGGAGATTTAGCTATAAGGATTTGATTGCGGACATCGTGGGCATCGGTCTGGGCTTGTTTGTTGCTACCAGGTGAAGAACTGAGGCCCAAGTTTTCGTCAAACCGCGGCGACTAAGCATTCCCCTGATTGGCTGGTGGAGATACGAGGCGATCTTAAGGCGAATGGGGCGAACGAACAAGGTGCCGTGTCATATCGGACAAGCGTTACCATGAAAGACTCACCTGGGCATAAGAGAAAAGCCACTGCTGGCTGGGCAATATACGATTTTGCCAACACCATTTTTTCCATGAACATAGTCACCATGTATTTCGCTCAGTGGGTGGTGGTCGACAACCAAATGGAGGACGTTTACTACAGCATAAGCTACTCGGCGTCCATGCTCTTGGTGGCCGCAACCATGCCGGCTTTGGGCGCCATCTCAGATGCCAGAGGGAGAAGACTTTCCTTCTTGCTGACGCTGACTCTGGGATGCGTGGCCGCGACCTTTCTTTTGGGCATAACGGGCAGCCTGATGTCTGATTTTGCGGCCAGGATGCTGCTGGCGCTGATTCTGTTTGCCTTTGCCAACTACTGTTTTGAAGGCGGCCTGGTCTTTTACAACGCACTTCTTCCCCAGGTGAGCTCACCGGCGAATATCGGCAAGATCTCCGGCTGGGGAGTGGGTTTGGGATATGTGGGCGCCATTGCCGGCCTGCTTTTGGTCAAGCCCTTTGTGGACGGTCACCTTTTCGGTAAGCAACTCCCCTTTTCGCAGGGGGGAAGGGGGAGTGCGTTCATCCCCACTGCAATATTCTTCCTTCTGTTCAGCCTACCGACATTTCTCTGGGTTAAGGAAAGGGCGCCACGGGTCTTCGAAAAGATCAGGATGGGTGAAGCGTTCAGGCGAGTCTGGAAAGGGATATCCGACAGCAGGAGATTCCCCGGTGTGCTGAGATTTCTTTTGGCTTACTACTTCTTCTCGGACGCCATCGCCACCGTGATTATCTTTATGGCGGTATATGCTCAGGTGGTTATGGGATTCCCGGATTCGATAAAGATATGGTTTTTCATCGTCGCCACGACCTTTGCCGTTATCGGCTCCTGCCTGAGCGGATACGCTGCCGACGTGATCGGACCCAAGAGGACTTTGCTTTTGGCGGTCTCCGGCTGGATATTGTCGCTGCTGGCGGTGGTCTCGACGAACGATCAGACCGTTTTCTGGTTTCTAGGTCCGCTGATCGGTATATGTCTGGGTTCCACCTGGACGGCTTCGCGTCCTCTTCTGACCGGACTGGTGCCCCGGCAGAATCTGGGCCAGTTCTTTGGGCTGTATGCTCTGTCCGGGAAGGTGGCAGCGATTGCCGGACCGCTTCTGTGGGGGGCAGCAGTTCTCTACTTCAAGGCCGATAACCCGATAGTTGAGAAAATGATCTCAATTCTGGATGGTTTCGGATGCACGCTGTCGCAGCGTTCCATTTCCACCGTTCAGTATCGCTTTGCGGTGAGCGTCCTGGTCCTCATGATGATCATAGGCCTGGTCATACTGCTGAAGGTCCCGGATCGATTTGAGAGAAGAGCTCCGCGGCCACG
Source organism: uncultured Ignavibacteria bacterium (assembly GCA_964345305.1). GTDB lineage: Bacteria > Zixibacteria > MSB-5A5 > MSB-5A5 > SM1-73 > SM23-73-3. Next base: position 9,780 of record CAYFQZ010000311.1, read on the forward strand.
CGACCAAATCGGTTCAGAAACTTAAGAAGGAATCTTCGACTCGAATGAAGAATTCTGCAGATTGGCACGAGTACGTGGGAGTAGCCCACATCCATTCGCTAGACTCGGACGGCAGCAAATCGGTCCCGGAGATAATCAAGATAGGACAGAAGTTGGGGCTGGATTTTTTGTTGTTCGCCGATCACATGACTCTCAATTCGCTCTACCTGGGAAGAGAGGGATGGCACGGAAAGACGTTCGTTCTCATTGGATACGAAATACATGACCAGAACAACCAGAACCACTTTCTGGCCTTCGACGTGAACGAGGTGCTGCCGGCTGAGCTGACGGCGGGGGAGTACGTGAAGACGGTGAACCAGATGGGCGGACTGGGCATAATAGCTCATCCCGACGAAACCAGGGAGCTGCCTCAATATCCCCCGTATCCCTGGACGGCATGGGATGCGGAAGGTTTCCATGGAATCGAAATCTGGAATCAGATGTCGGAGTGGATGGAGGGAATAAACCGGTTCAATCAGTTAAAGATGTTCGTGTCACCGCGCAGAATCCTGACCAGTCCCACCCCCAAGACCCTGAGAATATGGGACCAGCTCAACAAAGACAGGAAAGTATGCGGCGTAAGCGGCGTGGACGTGCACGCCTATCCCTACAGGTTGGGTCCGTTTACCTTCATAATCTTCTCGTATGAGGTCCAGTTCCAGTCTCTTAGAATGCACGTGGTTTTGAAGGAACCGCTCTCCTCCGATGATAGGACCGCCAAAAGACAGATGATCGATGCGATAAGAGAGTGTCAGGTCTTCATCTCCAACTACCGCCGGGGCGATGCCAGGGGGTTCTCCTTTTGGGCTGAGACACGGAATAGACTCGCAGGGATGGGGGACAGCGTTGCAGCGGAGGCCGGGGCTGTTCTGTCGGTCCGGACTCCCGCCAGATGCGAGATCAGGCTATTGTGTAATGGAGACGTGGTGAAGGAACAGAAGGGGAGACATTTGGAGCATTCGACCAAGCGGCCGGGCAATTATCGGGTGGAAGCATACAAGGGGAAAAAGGGGTGGGTATTCTCCAACCACATCCGGGTGGTTGCCTGACGGTCTTTCTCAATACAGCCGCGATCATCTCAAGCAAGCTTCCTCTCGATTCTCCTCAGCATGATGACCGCGCGTGCGCAGATGCCGCCAGTCGCCTTCGGTGAGAGCTTTTCGGCCCTATGTCCGCAGCTGCCCGCATGCGGCCAATATGTCCTCACCTTTGCTCATCCTCAGAGTGACAGCAGGACAACGAGGATAGAGATAGTCTCTGAAAGCAACTATGCCGTGCTCCGGCGGCCTTCGGTAGGGCAGACCCGGAATAGGATTATAAGGGATGAGATTGATCTTGCACGGAACCCCCTGGATCAGCTTAGACAGTGCCGCCGCATCTTTCTCAGAATCGTTGACCCCGTCTATCAGAACGTACTCGAAGGTAACCGCTCTTCCCGTGGCCTGGGTAAACTTTTTTACTGCGGCCAAAAGTTCTTTTAAAGGGTGCTTTTTGTTAACCGGCATTATCCGGTTTCTTTTCTCGTCTGTTGCGGCATTCAAAGAGATGGCCAATTTGATCTTCAGCTTCTCTTTGGCCAGCTTCTCGATCACGGAAGGAATGCCGGCGGTAGACAGCGTTATTCGCTTGCCGGAAAAGGAAAGCCCCATCTCGTCGTTCATGATTTTTATGGCCCGAAGGGTATCATCGAAATTCAAGAGCGGTTCCCCCATTCCCATCAACACCGCGTGAGTTATGCGATGCTCTCCCAGGGCGATGATTTGATCCACCATCTCGCCGGCGGTCAGGTTTCTCTTGAAACCCATCTGGCCGGTGGCACAGAAGGTGCAGTCCAGGGGACATCCCACCTGAGTGGAGACGCAGACCGTCACCCGTTTTCCCTCCCACATAAGCACTGTTTCGATTCTGGCGCCATCAGCCAGTTCAAACAGAAACTTCTCGGATAGATCCTTGTCTGAAGTCTGTCTGTCGACAAGCTTGGGGCTGTCTATGAAAGCTACTTCACCTAGCTTCCTTCGCAGGTCTTTGGACAGATCGGTCATCTCAGCGAAATCTGTGGCGCCTTTTGCGTAAATCCAGGAGGCCAACTGGCGGGCTTTGTACCTTTTCTCCCCCAGGTCTCCCAGCAGCTTTTCGAAGTCGCCTATCCAAAGACCCTTTAAGTTGATCTTCTCCGTCGCTTTCGTGGCTAAGGGTTTCTCCTTATGCATTTTGCCATCTCCTTCAGTCTGGTGCCGTTTACGTTTCAACGGCGAGCATAATATACTCAGGCGGCACCGCCTCTGTCAACACAACTAACCCCATGTCATAAAACTTAATTCCCCCTTTACGTCCCTCTTTTGCTTTTACGACAAAGATTATCGGATTTTTGGACTTTCTTTTTCCCGCCTTATAAGCCTCATCAGTAGTTTTGCTGAGGCGCACATACCTTCGCCCCATCGGCTTTAACCCCTCGCTTAGAATCCTTGCCACCATGGCCGGGCTGCTTCCATGGAAAAGCTCATCCGGAGGCAGACAGGGCGGACTGTCCAGCACCACGTCGATAGAGTGACCATACCTGGCCCTGATCTTTCCACTCTTGATTTCAAACCTATTCTTGGGGCAACTTTGAACCACCTTCTCCACGTCCGAGAGCCGCACGCCCCGGAATCTGCCCTTCAGCAGACCCATCAGACTCCGTAAGTCCACAAAGCCATACCGGTCAGCTAAAAGGCCGAAATCACCCGGCCTGTGTCTCAGAGCCAGACTTATGAATTTAGAAAGCATAGTAAACCTATGCAAGTTGCCGCCCATTTTACCTCTCTTGTTGCTTTAGCGAAAAGACCTACCCTTTTTAAGCGGCGAATAGCCGACACCCAGCACTCAACAAAGATACGTTTCTAATGATTAAAGGTTGACTTCGAGGGGGGATTTTTCGTATGTTTGAGTCAAGGTCGGTCTGGAGGCCCTTCTTGCTTCTCAGCGAGTGTGAGGACTTGAGGCGCACAGA
>CAYFQZ010000312.1:0-2576 GCA_964345305.1 uncultured Ignavibacteria bacterium
GAAATAATGAGAGGTAATGGGGCCATGTTTATTTGGTCCGATTCCTCCGAGTTGCCAGTGAAGTGTGACGCTTTCGGCTCAGTATTAATCCACACCGGGGAAGCCAAGCCGGGTTTTCCGGAGGGTTGGCTATGGCGGATGTGTTGTGCATTGGGTGTCGACACCTATTGGTTCTGGCGCTTCGATCAGGGTTTCTCTTATAATCACGCACTGACCATCATCACCAAGAAAGGTGACGAATGGATCAAGACCGTGGATAAGGTAAGCCGGGCCGGAGTAGCACTAGGGAAGAAGTATGTCAGATAAGGCTCATGTGATATCACAGCTGATCACTGGATTCGTTTTCGAAACAGAAGAGATCGACAAAGACCATGCTGAGGTTACCAGGTTTGCGCATGGTCGGCACGCTTTTCAGATTCGTTACGGAGATGGCAAGGTGTTTCGGGTAGCGGTCGAGGAGTGGGATGAAGGACGACAGCAGCCCATGTCTGGCGTGTGAGAGGCGCGAGCTTCCGAATGGAATGGAGCTGCGTCGCAAGCAGCACTCGCCGGATAGACCAGAGCCATTCGTACTGATCAGCGAGAAGTCTGTGCTGGTTCCGTACGATCTTTGGGATGAGGCAACGTCCCGAATTCGTTAGGCTTTTCAATTAAGCAACTGCACAAAGGTTGCCATCCCGATTCAAGGCTGGTAAGGGAAGAGTGCTACACCAGCTTGCACTCGAAGTGTGAGGTGCGAGGGAATTGCTCAAGAGGAGATGCCATGGAACCGTTCCAAGCGACCATCAATGGCAAGACAGTCGACCTGTCTGTGCCGATCAACAAAGCCGAAGCGCGAGCCATGCGAGGAGAAGTTTCGCGCCGGGTTTCGCGGAAGGTTCAGGATGATTGGGAACTGTGCGGTTGGCTGTATCATACCAAACAGGCTCAGGTCAAGGATGGCAACGAGGCCATCGCTTTCTATGAGTACTGCGGCTACGACAGCTGGGAGGATTACGTCGAAAAAGAAGTCGGCATGGTCGTCTCCGCAGCAAAGCGGTACGTCAGAGTCTGGACCAAGTTCGCTGTGGAGCTGGGCTCAGTGCTCGACACCGGCCTGATTGTCAATGTCACAAAGATGATCCGGCTGTCCAATTATCCTCAACTGAGCGAGAAGAATGTGAACCGTTTGCTGAAGCGGGCAGCTAAGATGGACGATGAAGAGATCGCTGCCATCATGGATCCGGATCGAGCCTCTGCTCAGGTCACCTTTCATTACCACCCCAGGCTAGACACCCATCGCCGCAAGGCGTTCAGGCTGCTGACTGAAGAATATGGAGAGGATGTCACCAAAGGCAATCTGTTCATAGAGCTGGCCAAGTTCTACGTTCAGGCCAAGACAAAGAAGAGAAAGACCGGTTGAAAGGAGACCAAAAACCATGAGCCCAGAAATGCAGGCCCTCTACCACCATTGCGTCAGCACTCCCCGGCTGGCCGCAATGTTTCGGGAGAAGGCTACCGAAAACGCCGCCAACATGATCGCCCATTTATTCACCGAAGGGTCGGATCAGGCCGAGCAAGCCGAGCAGATCATCAAAACTCTCGAAGGCTCCGCTCCCCGAGGGAAAGTCCTCAGCGAAGACCTCAAGTCGAATATCCGTGGCTTGGTGGGGCAGAAGTTCAGCTATCCGTCATCCTGTTTGTCGGATGAGCAAATTGCCCAGCTCGCCAAGCCAAAATCGTTCTCCGAGATTCGGGAGACGTTGCAAGCTATCATGCGCGGCGGGCGCGAGGCAACAGTTGCCGAGCTGTCTAAGCTGCCAGTGTTCGGCAGGATAAAGAAGGGCGTACGGCGCGAGTTCATCCGCCAGAACTTCTACAAGATGGAACGAGACGGCCAGGCCGAGCGAATTGGAACGCAAGGTCGCAGCACGATCTGGAGGCTGTCATGATGACTCGCGAACAGCTCTTCGAACACCTTATGGAACACGATGAAGAGTTCCGTAAGGAGGTTGCCAGCTCCGCCGTCGATGCCGGAATGGAGCTGTATCAGGCCGGCCTGAGCGTCTTGGGCGACAAGGAAAAAAGGGTCGAGGCCATAGCCTCTGCCACCGCCAAGAATGCCTCTGCCACGGCCAAGAATGCCTCTGCCAAAGCTCAGGCTGCTAAGGCCCGAGGCAAGAGGATCAAGGCTGAAACGCCGGAGCAGCGGGCCAAGCGCCTGAAGGACAACGAGAGGATTCGCGAAGCGGTAGTCAGGCTGCTTACTAAGTACGGCCCGTTGACCACGGCCGAAATGAAAGCCAAGATGCACCCCAAGACCGCTGCCCTGGTTCAGAACAGGCAACATCTGCACAATGCGATGTACGTCCTGAAGCAGGAGAAGCAGATTCGCTGGACACGAGGCGCGAAGCGGCCTAATGTCAAGTGGGAGGCCGTCTCCTAGGCATCTTCCGGGTTGCTGGGGCGAATTTTTGACCGCCCCAGCAACCTGCCGATTTGTACTGCCGATCTTCTAGGGCATTTAAGGTAACGAAATGACTGACGATTCCCAGGCCGGTCAGCCGGAAGAACCGGCTAAGATTGCCGATCTTCTG
>CAYFQZ010000313.1:0-1638 GCA_964345305.1 uncultured Ignavibacteria bacterium
GAGAGATAAGGCCTGTCAGTCGACTGGTACTGAGACCGCGATGCTAGCGCCGACTGGACTGTTGCGGCAGACCGGGGTTGCGAAGACAGGGGACCTTTTTTTCTTGCTTTTCGCATGAGGGTTGCGTAATATCGAAAGTTCGAGATCTTCGGGTCGACGATTTCGAATCCGTATTAACATCACGTAATTACGCAGGTCAAACTTTCGACTTACACCAGTGAAGAGGAGGTAAGCTAGATGGCAACTGCTGACAAGAAGGCAGACCTGGCAGGACCGGGAATCGGGAATTATGAAGACCTGGAAAAGATCCTGCCGAACGATTATTATCCAATCCTCGATCGGAAGGAAACGATGAAGGCGCTCTTTGCCACCAAGAACTACATCGAGGAGAACCTGTGCAAAGAGCTGAATCTGATGATGGTTCAGGTTCCCCTGATCGTGGACGTCAACAGCGGCGTCAACGACCTTCTGGACCGGGACGGCTCGCGCACTCCGATCCAGTTCCATATTTCAAATGACTACGACAAGAACCCCATCGACGCCCAGGTGGTGCAGGCGGCTACCAAGTGGAAGCGCGTAGCACTCAAGCAATTCGGCTGCAAGGTGGGCGAGGGGATCAACACCGACATGAAGGCGGTGCGTAAAGACTATTTCCTGGACCACGACCACAGCTCATACGTGGATCAGTGGGACTGGGAGCAGGTGATCACGGAAAAGCATCGCAACCTGGACTACCTCAAGGAAGTGGTAAGAAAGATATGGAAGGTCCTCAAAGGCGCCGAGAACCTTGCGCAGGAGATGTACGCCAAGCTGAAGACGGATAAATGGCCCAGCCTGCCTGACGAGCTAGTCTTCATACATGCCGAGGATATCCTGGACAAATTTCCAGACCTGCCGCGCAAGCAGCGCGAGACGGCCATCTTGCAGGAGTATCCCGCGGTCTTCATCATAGGAATAGGTTGGACCCTGAAGGACGGCTACCCGCACGAGATGCGGGCGGCAGACTATGACGACTGGGTTACGGAAACGAAATCCGAAGACGGCAGGCCCATGCACGGTTTGAACGGCGACATCCTGGTCTGGAACCCGATCACAAAGCGCCGCCACGAGCTGACTTCAATGGGCATCCGCGTGAATGCCGAGACACTGAGGGAACAGTTGGAGATCACCAACCAGCTCGACTTCCTGAAGAGCCCATATCACCAGGGAATCATCAACAACGAGCTGCCACTTTCCATCGGTGGCGGAATTGGGCAGTCCCGAACATACATGATGCTGCTGAAGAAGGCTCATCTGGGCGAAGTCAGCGTTACCGTCTGGCCGCAGATACTCAAAGACATGTGTGCCAAGCGGAAGATACACGTGTTGGAGTAAGTAAAGACGGAGTGAGTGTTGAGGGGGACGAATCGTCCCCCTCTGGTTAGCCCTCTCCCCCAAGGGAGAGGGTATTTCGTGAGTTTACCATATGGGGGTCAGACTATTTCACATAAGCGATAAGCCCGGCATCAAGCGATTTGATCCGCGACCCGCGCCGAGCAGGAGCGCCAAGCAAGAAGGCCTGATGGTTTGGGCCATCGATCAGGAACACTTGCACAACTACCTGCTTCCCCGGGACTGTCCCAGAGTCACCTTCTATGC
>CAYFQZ010000314.1:0-3393 GCA_964345305.1 uncultured Ignavibacteria bacterium
CTTGACATAAGGGGGAATGGAAGTTATCTTCTCTATTGGTAATTTTACCAGTACACGGTGCAAGTGTCTTAGAGTTTCGTGCCTATTTTTGCGGACCGGATACTTCTTTCCTCAAGAGGTCCCAGAATGATGAAACGATGCTTACTGTTGACCTGCCTAGCATTCTCCCTGCCTCTGGTGTCAGCTTCCCTGCATCAGGGTGACCCTGCCATGGCAGCCGATTCCGGACGGATATGGTATGTTTCGACCACGGGCGACGACCTGACCGGCGACGGGTCATCGGAAAGCCCGTTTCGCACAATCCAGAAAGGCATTGACAGCGCAAACCACGGAGACACGGTGTTGGCAGAGAGAGGACGTTATATCGAGAGGATAAACTTCTCCGGCAAAGCCATACTGGTGGCCAGCAATTTCATCTTCGACGGAGAGGAGTCCACCATCGAATCGACGATGATTGACGGCAACATGTATGGATCAGTGGTGACCTTTGACTCGGGTGAGGATGTCAACTCGATCATCCGAGGGTTTACCATTACGTTAGGCTATGCAGAATATGGCGGGGGCATACTGTGTGACGGCTCTTCGCCCACCATATCCGAGAACTTCGTGGTCCGCAACAGGTGCCATGATTACCGCGGTGGCCCGGGCATTTACTGTCGAAACTCGTCGCACGCTAAAATCTACGGAAACGTTGTAGCCAGATGTGACGGGCCAGCTGCCATCGGCGTGCGAGGAGAATCTTGTCCCTCGGTATTCAACAACACCGTGTGCGATAACAGCTGGGGAGGCATATCCATAATCGAGGATTCACATCCTTATATCAAGAACAACATCTTCTACCGCAACGTTGCCTACGGCATTCACGTGGCATATGCCGGATGGACCATCGAGTACAACGACGTTATCGGGCACGCGGAGAACTATTCCGGCCTCCCAAGCCAGGCCGGCATAAACGGCAATATCTCGCAGGACCCGCTGTTCAGTGACTTCTCAGCCGGTGATTACCATCTGACTGTGAACTCGCCATGTATTGACGCCGGCGATCCTGCCGATTCGGTTCCACCGGGAGGAGGTGCGTGCGTGGACATGGGGGCATTCGAGTTCATTTACTCCGATCGCTATGTACGCTACCGCTCTCACCAAATCGACGATTCCGGCGGCAATAACAACGGGGCGATCAACCCTGGTGAGGCCATAGCCATGTCCATCACCGTCGAGAACACCGGATTTGACACCGCCTACACCGTCACCGGAACCCTGAGGACGGCAGACCCTTACCTGATGGTCACCGACAGCATCAAGCCATACGGGGATATTCCGCCCTACCAGGAGGCAAGCAGCATAGGCTCGTATCAATTCGAGGTCGGTCCTGGCTGTCCCGATAGTAACCTGGTAATTTTCGAACTGGAACTCGCCGACGGGATCTCCACCTGGCTCAGTGTCTTTGTGGAGGTGGTTAACGACACCGGGTTCGGTCTGTTTGTGGTTCCAACTTCGGTGGGCGTGGAAGGGGCAGACACGGTGTCCCTGGAGGTGATTGTCGTTTCCTTAGGCGGGTTTGGCTCCCAGGTCACCTTAAGTCACTCGGGTCTGCCTTCGGGAATGACCGGGACGTTCGACCCCGATCAACTCATTCCCACCGACACTTCAGTCTTCACCATAGTCTCCTCCCCCGATGCGGAAGAGGGGACCTTCATTGTGACCATTACAGGCAGCGGCGGCGGCTCGAGCCATGAGACAGAGTTTGAGTTGAAAGCATTCTTCCGGGGCGATGCCAACGGAGACGGGATGATTGACGTGGCAGATCCCCGCTATATACTCAACTATCTGTTCAAGGGTGGAGATCCTCCATCTCCCCAGGAGGCGGGAGATGCAAACTGCGACGAGGTAATCGAGCTCGGCGACGCCGTTTACTTGCTCAGTTACCTGTTCAAAGGCGGCCCGGCGCCAAGCTGTGATTGACAGATATCGAGACAAATCCTCTTGGATTCCCCTGTTCAATCCCCCGCCGCAAGCCGAAGGGTCAGATCCAGAAAGGCATTCCCCGGAGGCTCCGATACCCAGCGAAGGGAGTGCGATTCAGGCCCTGCCTTGGCGACGCGCAACGCCATAAAGTTGGTCGGGAACGATGCTACAAGCCTGAAAACGTGCTTTAGGGGGTTGATGGGGTGTTCTGTCAGCCCAAGTAGAACAGGCATTAATAGTGTATGTTTCGTTAGTAAGTGCGAGCGACAATCCCAGCGGGTGATTATCACAAACACACATAGATTGATTCACGTATGAGAGATGAAAGCATTCGAGTTGAATTAAGGGCAAAAGTACTGGTTTTACTCCAATCGGGAAGCCTGGTTAATCTCTTTGCGGGGCATTTTGCGTGCCAAAAGAGAAGACGGGCTTTTTTATCCCTTTTTTCATTTCCACACGCCGATTTCCTTCCTTTCAAGCATTAGAGATATCCTTCAGGGATGAGGGACGAAAGGAGGCGATGCGTTTTTTAGAGAAGTGATTTATTGGTTTGTTTATCGGACAAACCAAGACTTCGACGGTTTAACCTTGTTGTATAAGGAGAGACAGAATGACCAAAAGACTCTTTGTAGTTCTGGTCGTTTTAACAGCGATGCTGATCAGCTTCTCCCTGGTAATGGCCGCGAAGAAGGAGGTTACGGGTGTTAAGGAGCCGTTTGTCAAGCAGACTGTTGCCCAGCAGCAGGCTGATCCGATGCCTCGCGGGGAGTTGACCGCCACGGTTTCGGCCAGCTCCATTTGGCCGGAGCGACCGGCAAAGGGTACTGCCAGCACGGCTTCGGTCTCCTCTGGAGTTGAGCTTCAGGCTGCACCGTTTCAGCACACCAAGGACTTCTGCGATCTGTACGGCACTCCCTACTATGCTATCACCGACTGGTTCTGGGGAGTTGAGTATTATGCCAACTATCAGAATCCTGAGGAGTTTGGCTGCGTGGATGTCTGGCCGTTTGAGGTAACCGAGATACAGTTCAACATCGTGGTGGACGCCGCCATAGACATCGACGTTCAGGGCTTTGTGTACGATGCCGACTTCACGGTTCCCGACTGCCCTGTTCCCAGCGCCGAGCTTTGCGCCACTCCCGCCTACACGGTCAGCATTCCCAGTGGTGGTCACTGGATCATCAGCCTGCCGTTTGACACTCAGTGCTGCGTGGAAGGGCCCTACTTCGCCGGCATTTACATCTACACCGATCTCTACGGCTCCGGCGCAGACGCTGTCTCCGAGGACGACGCCACGGACGCCTGCCGCAGCTACAACGATTACGGCAACGGCTGGGAGGACCTGTTTGTGCTCTATGGCTGGCCCGGGGAGATGATGCTGTCGTCCACCGGCTACACCAGCCCGCAGAACACCTGCGAGGTTCCTGA
>CAYFQZ010000315.1:0-16367 GCA_964345305.1 uncultured Ignavibacteria bacterium
CGTTAACACTCCCTGGGGTCCTCCGGCCAATCCTCCGCCAGCGACTGCGCAGCCCTTCATCCCCGGACCGCAACCGCAACCCAGCGCAATGCCGTCCTGGGGTGAGTTGGTTGAAAGACTGGCCTGGTACTTCGACACCGACGGAATCCAGAGCGGATACTGCGCCTTCTCCGGCACCAAGGTTCAGGACATGCAGGACGGCATAGACCAGTGGTTCTTGAGCGAGCAGTTCCCCGACGGGAGCACCTTGTGGGATAGCCTCTATGAGAGAACTTTGCAGATGCCGAGCTTCGCCGAGGTGGAGACCCTGGTGGAGATGTGTGAGGACGTGATCCTTCTTCTGGGTTTCTGGTACGAAGATCCCCCGGGAAGCGGCGACTGGTGGCGATGCGGAGGTCATTATGTCACCGTCGCAGGAATCAACTCTGACTCGCTCTGGATTGGGCTTTCCGATCCCTGGTATGACAATGCCGAGTCGGGAGGTCGAGGTAGAATCGGAACCGGAAACTACATTGCACACGTCTGGCCACACACCGATCCGACCATCCACAACGACGAAGGAAACGTATCCCACGATATCTACACTGTCTCGACCGATCCGGTGAGTCCGGGAGGATTGTGGGAACTCGTTGACTACCCTGTTACTCTGAACCCTAGCGACTGCTACAACTTCGAGGACATGAACGTGCCGGATGAGCATATCCCGGTGTCGCAGCCTTGGACAGGGGTCTCGCCTATCTTCACTGAGGTAGAGTATGCGGTGGTGATCTCACCCAGGACCCCGCCCGACACCCTGCGGAATCACTTTAAGACCTGGCGGGTTGAACCAGAACCCTTTACGCAGATCGTCTCTGTCCAAGACCAGTTTATGCAGGATAACCTTGTTCTCGATCAGATCGATTTCCTCTCTAACCCGACCAGGAAGGACAGCTTCGAGATCGTGGATGGCATCGAGCATTTGACCTGGTATCGGGCGCACGGTCGGGACACCTTGCTGGAGGTGGAATACACAAACCAGTTTGGGACCTACACTAATACCATCGACTCGGTGAAGTATCTGTTGTTGCCTACTGCCAAGGAGCTTCCTGAGCCTTTCCCGGAGGAGTTAGACCACTACAAGGCTTACCGGATAAAGGACCCTGTGGCGTTTGACAGAACGGTTGAGCTGGAGGATCAGTTTGACCTCCTGTATGGAGTCACCGAGTCTATAGAAACTCTCAAACCCGTATACTTCCTCACTCCGGCCCTGAAGAACATGCCGCCGCCAATGTTTGACTCTGTCACTCATTATGTGGCCTATGAGATTTTCCCCGAGCACCACTACGGACTTCTAAGTGTGCAGACTTTTGACCAATTCGGGGAGCATGCTCTGCAGGTGGATACCAGCAAGATGTTATTGGTGCCTACCGGGAAATTGCGGGCTGAACCGCCACCCAATAATCCACCCGAGATCATCCAGCCTGATACGCTGTACGGCTACCAGGTTTGCGACACCGTGGTCTACACCTTTGAAGGAGCTGATCCCGACAGCGACGCCATCTTGGACAGCGCGTCGTTGTCCATAGAGCCTTCGTGCGGCACGTACTCGGTCACCAGGGTTACCAATCCGGGAGGATCAAGCGGAAAGTGGCAGGTTACCTGGGACACTCATGGCTGCGTGGACTCGACCACCTACAAGATCATCGTCGATCTGACGGATGCTGCGGGCAACGTCGCGTATTGCACCACGTACTGCCATCTGGACCCGAATAATCCGCCCACGATCGAGCAGCCCGATTTCCTTGAAGGGTTGGTGGACGATGTCGTAGACTACACCATCTCCGGGACCGATCCGGATGGGGATGTTATAGCGGATGAGGCGTCCATAGACATTCAACCCGGCTGCGGCAGTTGGAACATAGTCAGAACATCAGGCCATGGGACTGCTTCCGGGACCTGGCAGATCACCTGGGATACCGATGGTTGCACGCCGTGCGATACTCATATGGTCATACATGATCTGACTGACCGTTGCCATACGTCGTACTGCACCACATATTTACATCTGTCGGAGCCCGACAGTCTGTACTGGAAGCCGCCATACGAAGACTATGCTCCCAGCGGAATGGTGGACATCGATCAGAAGCAGGACAACTGGATGAAGGCGGGGACTGGATCGTATACCTTCTGCGGACCAGTAGCGGTTGCCAACTGCTTCAAGTGGTTCGACTCTAAGTACAATGTTCCACCCGGTGTCCCTGGAGACGGAATGGATCAGTTCCCCCTGGTGAGAGACTATCTGGACAATCTCGCGCCCTTCATCCCGCCAGCACGGGACGATCATGACCCATGGAACGTGGATCATGCGGGCACTCCTTGGGGTCCCCCTGCTAATCCTCCACCTGCCACGGCTCAGCCCTTCATTCCTGGACCGCAGCCGCAGCCGAGCACGATGCCGGCCTGGGGCGAGTTGGTTGAGAGGCTGGCCTGGTACTTCAACACCGATGGAATTCAGACCGGATACTGCCAGTTCTCCGGAACCAACGTCTATGACATGCAGAACGGCATCGAAGAGTGGTTCCTCAGCGAACAGTTCGAAGACGGAAGCACCATAGCGGATTCTCTGTACGAATACACCATACCGATGCCCACCTTCGCTGAAGTTGAGACGCTTGTGGAGATGTGCGAGGATGTGATTCTCCTTCTAGGCTTCTGGTACGAGGATCCTCCGGGCAGCGGAATGTGGTGGAGATGTGGAGGACACTACGTCACAGTAGCGGGCGTGAATTCTGAAGAGTTCTTGATCGCCGTAGCCGACCCGTTCTTCGACAATGCTGAGGCTGGTGGCCGAGGCAGAGTGGGAGATGGGACGCTCATCCCTCACCCGCACGGCAGTCATGATGGCACGGTGCACAACGACGAAGGGAATGTGTCCCACGACATATACTCTGTCTCGACAGATCCAGTCAGTCCTGGAGGACTATGGGAGCTGGTGGACTACCTGGTCTCTCTCAATCCGGGCTACTGTTACGATTTCTCGGAGCAGAATATACCGCCGGAATTCGAGCCTGTGACCCAACCGTGGACCGGAACATCGCCGATCTTCACCGAGATCGAGTACGCGGTGGTGATCTCCCCCAGGAATCATCCGCCGGAGATCGGCCAGCCCGATTTCCTTGAGGGCCTTGTGGATGACACGGTGCAATATGACATCACCGGCACAGATCCGAACGGTGACGTTATTCTGGACTCAGCCTCCATATACGTGTATCCTCCCTGCGGCACTTATTGGATAACCAGAACTTCAGGCCACGGGACTTCGACCGGCACCTGGCAGGTGACCTGGTTAACCACTGGCTGCACGCCTTGCGACACGCATATAGTCATCCATGATCTCACCGACGAGCACGGTGCCACCGGCTACTGCACCACCTACGTACACCTCTCCTCGCCGAGGGAGTGCGACGACAACGATCCGCACGAGTGCGATACCCTGTATGTCGAGTGCGGAAACATGCTGGTGCCTCCTGGCGGTGGTCTGGTCAAGGTCGACATGAGCATAGCTTATGACGAGACTCTGAAGGCGGTTCAGGTGCCGCTCAGCTACCAGGGTAGTCCCATCTGTTGCGACTCCATGCCGGAGAATGAGAACACGGTGGCTCAAGTGTTTGCCGGCTCGATCATACCGGCCACCTGGATAAAGGTCGTGACCATCGACCACCAGGCCAAGGAGGTTGTGGTGGCAGGTGTAGCGTTGATGCCCCCCACTGACTGCCTGATGCCCGGCAGAGGACACCTGGGTACGCTCACCTTATTTGGTGACTCGTGCTGCACCATCCAGTTAGATACAACTGACTATGCAGGCAACCACGTGGGCTTTGCGGACTGCAACGATCCCTCAATGACGTTGTTCTATCCGGTGTGCCGGATCGACACCTGCCACATAGACCGGAACTATCCGCCGGAGATCGGGCAGCCTGACTTCCTTGAGGGCTTGGTCGACGACCTGGTGACGTACACCATTACCGGCAACGATCCCGACGGAGATGTGATCCGAGACACCGCCTCCATTGACATTGAGCCTGGTTGCGGCAGCGGCTACTACATAACCAGAATCTCGGGTCATGGAACCTCGTCCGGCACCTGGGAGATCAGATGGTATACCGACGGCTGCACGCCCTGCGACACCCATATGGTCATCCACGATCTTACTGACGCGAATGGGTTTACGTCCTACTGCACCACATGGGTGCATCTGTCTGAGCCCGAGAGCCTGTACTGGAAGCCGCCGTATGAGGATTACGCTCCCAACGGCATGGTAGACATAGATCAGAAGCAGGATGGCTGGCTGAAGTTCGACACTGACCAGTGGAGCTTCTGCGGGCCTTGTGCGGTGGCCAACTGCTTCAAGTGGTTTGACTCCAAGTACAACCAACCACCGGGCGTTCCTGGAGATGCCATGGACCAGTTCCCGCTGGTGAGAGATTACACGGACAATCTGCCAAGCATATGGTTGCCCACGCCTTGGGATGACCATTCACCGGAGAATGTCGATCACACAGGAACTCCTTGGGGTCCGGGTATTGGTCCGCCGCCAGCCACGCCCCAGCCGTTCGTGCCTGGACCGCAGCCTCCTCCGGTGATCCCAAATCCTTGGGGTGAGCTGGTTGAGAGACTGGCCTGGTTCTTTGATACGGATGGAATCAAGTCCGGTTACTGCAACCACACCGGAACCAATGTGCTGCAGATGCAGCAGGGAATCCAGGATTGGTTTGAGAGTGAGATGTTCGAAGACAGCAGCACCATAGCCGATACTCTGTGCATGGAACTGACGCGGAGGCCAACCTTTGCCTACGTTGAGTCGCTGGTGGAGAAGTGCGAGGACGTTATTCTGCTTCTCGGCTTCTGGTATGAGGATCCTCCGGGAAGCGGGCAGTGGTTCAGGATCGGCGGACACTATGTCACCGTGGCCGGCGTGAACTCTGAGACTCACAGGATCGCATTCTCTGATCCCTTCATCGATGCCGCAGAGTTCGGTGCCCCGGGAAGAGTGGGAGATGGCATGATTATTCCTCACGTCTTCCCGCACGATCCCAGGGTGCATAATGACGAGGGGAACGTCTCGCACGACATCTACACGGCGGATACGAACTCCATCAGCCCGGGAGGCGATTGGTGGCTTCCGGATTATGCCATTAACGGAGATCCGGGGTACTGGTCCTGGAACTTCCACCGTCAGAACGTGCCGGAGGAATTCCTGCCCTTTACCGCACCGTGGAACGGAACCTCGGCTATCTTCACTGAGGTGGAATACTGCATCCACATCAGCCCGTGGGATTATCGGGGAGACGTCGCGCCCACCGGCGGCAACGGGGTGATCGACGTAGGAGACGCGGTCTATATCCTGAACTACCTGTTCAAGGCGGGACCTGCTCCTGATCCGTACATAGAGGGAGACACTAACTGCGATGGCTTGGTGAATCTCTCGGATGCGATCACCATACTCAACTATCTGTTCAAGGGTTGGGACGTGCCGCGTTGTTGCGACCCGTAACCGTTTTCCCAACGGGAGAACCAAGAGCAAAAGCCCCCGCACGGGGGCTTTTGTTTTTTGCCATACACGTATCTGGCCGTCGTTGCCAGGTGCAGGGGGGGAGAAGAGAATTGGCTTGCTTTTGTAACCGCAGACGCATATAATTGCTGAAACGATTCCTACCAAGAGGAGTCAGGTAGAAATCGAAGATAGAAAACACTGGACGGAGGATGCATGCTCAGCCCGGAGGAACAGCTTGCCATCATCAGACGCGGCGTGGTGGAGATCATACCTGAGGAGGAGTTGATTCTAAAGCTGGAAAAGTCCATCCGCGATGATAGGCCCCTGAGGATAAAGCAGGGCTTCGATCCCACCGCACCGGACATTCATCTGGGGCACACCGTTTGCCTGAGAAAGCTGAGGCAGTTTCAAAAGCTGGGGCATGAGGTGGTCTTGATCATCGGAGATTACACGGGAATGGTAGGAGATCCCTCCGGAAGATCGGAAACGCGCCCCCAGCTGACGCCGGAGGAGGTCGAGCAGAACGCGCAGACCTACCAGGAGCAGTTCTTCAAGGTGGTGGACAAGAGCAAAACCGAGGTGCACCGCAACGGCGAATGGTTCGGTAAGATGAGCTTCCAGCAGATAATGCACCTGGCATCGAACTTCACCCTTGCCCGCATGCTGGAAAGGGACGATTTCTCCAAGAGGTTCAAGGAGCAGAACCCCATCAGCATACACGAGCTTTTCTATCCTCTCATGCAGGCCTACGACTCGGTTATGATCAACGCAGACCTGGAGATCGGGGCCACGGAGCAGAAGTTCAACCTCCTGACCGGAAGGCAGATTCAGGAGCTTTACGGGCAGGAGCCGCAAGTGATCTTGACCATGCCGGTTCTGGTGGGTACGGACGGACAGCAGAGGATGTCCAAGTCGGCCGGCAACTACATCGGTGTGGCCGAGCCGCCGGAGGAGATTTTCGGGAAGGTAATGTCCATCCCGGACGAGCAGATCTACACCTATTTCGAGCTATTAACGGACGTGGAGGCGGACGAGCTGGCCCAGGTCAAAAAAGAACTGGACGGAGAAAAGACCAACCCCATGCTGCTGAAGAAAAGGCTGGGAAAAGAGATCGTGAGGATGTATCACAGCCAGCCGGCCGCCCAGCGGGCTTGCGACGAGTTTGAAAGGGTTTTCTCGAAGAAGGAGTTGCCGGAGGAGATACCGGAGAGGCACTTGCAGGCAGACGAGTCTGAGATGTGGATAGGTCATTACCTGGTGAAGGCAGGATGTGCCGGCTCCACAAGCGAAGTAAGAAGGCTCATAAAGCAGGGAGGACTGTATCTGGACAACGAGAGAGTTGACGACGAAAATTTGAAGATTCCCGTGGAAGGGGAGAGGTTAGTGAGGCTGGGGAAAAGAAGATTCTTCAAGATAATGGGAAGGGTAAGGGGCGGGTGAGCGGTGGATACCGGACATTCAACGGCGAAGTTGACGTAAAAAAACAGGGGAGATTTGAGTCTCCCCTGTTCGTCTTGGGGCAGGCAGGTCAAAGGAAGGAATCTTTCACTTCTGTCAGTCTTTGCCTGTTCTAATCAGTCTGTGCTGCAAGAACGGTGCCGTGGCGTTCAGCAAAGCCTGCCGACTTGACCGAGAAGAATAATTTATTGCGAAAGAGCGCATTACGCTGGCAATTCTGTTCATCGGGTTCTATCGGCCGCCGACGGAAACTGGTCCCCAGGGCAGAAAGTGTGGGGAGAACCCCATACAGTGTCGCGAGCCAGCGCCACCCTTGCTCAGTCGAATTCTCCATCCGACACATTGGATCGCTCGACCTGAAAACCCCGTCGCCTGCTCAAACTGCCGCGCCGGAAACGCGCGTAAGGTCGAGCTCTCCCCACCCTTCTCCAAGGGCTCTGGCTGGAAGAACAAGTATTTACGGGCCCAGACGGAGTGATAGCTTCGAATGTTACTGATCAGTTTCGAACTATTGACAGCAACTTCAGTATATAGATTGGTGGCGAAATCAGAAACGCTTTCGCAGGAGCAGAACATGAGAACATTAAAGCTGAAGGAGGGGGCGATTTATGGGCCTGTCGGATCCAGAAGATTGGGTTCCTCGCTGGGCATCAACCTTATGCCCTGGAGATACAAGCTGTGCACCTTCAACTGCCTTTATTGTCACTTCGGATGGACCAAGGCGCATACCCGTGAAGTTGAGCCTCACCTGGCCGATCTGCCCACAGTCAAGCAGGTGAGAGAAGCCCTGGAGGAGTGGCTCAAGGAAAACCAGGCCCCGATACGTTATCTGACCTTCTCGGGAAATGGCGAGCCCTGTTTACACCCCCAGTTCGAGAATATGGTGGACATGGCGCTTGAGACCAGGCACAAGCTCGCGCCCCAGGCCAAAGTTGCCATTCTGTCCAACTCGACCTGTTTGGACGACGAAAAGGTGAGGTCTGCCCTTAAGAAGATTGAACTCAGGATAATGAAGCTGGACTGCGGTACAAAGGAGGCTTTCGAACGAGTCAACCGTCCATGCGCCGGCGTGCACTTCGAAAGGGTGGTAGAGAGGCTCACTGAGCTGGGCGATTTCGTTCTTCAGGCAGTTCTGGTGGACGGGTCCTCCAGTAACAGCGGAGACGAAGAGGTGGAGAGATGGACCGAGAAGCTACGGCAAATAGGGCCCAGGGAGGTACAGATTTACTCCATCGATCGGCCTTCGGCAGATAAGGGTCTGGCTCTGGTGAATAAGGACAGGCTGAGTCGGATAGCCAGACTGGCAGAGGACGCTAGCGGGATTCCGGTGAAGGTCTTCTAGATGCAGGGGAACGTCGCCAAATTCTACTGGTATCGCCTCACCAAGTTCGGCCTTTTCCACATAGCCATACTGGTTCTCTTCTACCAGGAGAGGGGACTGTCCTTCTCCCAGATAATGCTTCTGCAGAGCTTCTATTACTTCGCCAAGGTGTTGTCCGAGATTCCCACGGGCGCTCTGGCTGACAGGGTGGGGAGAAAGAAATCGCTCGTCTTGGGTTCCTTCTTTCACTCCTCGGCTTATCTTCTGATATTCTTCTCGCATTCCCTGGTTCCGTTTATACTGGGAGAGATCATCGCCGGCATCTCGATGTCTTTTGCCTATGGTGCCGACTCCGCCCTGGCCTATGATACGCTGAAGAGGCTGGGCAGAACCGGCGAATACCAGAGAGTGGAGGGTAATGCCAACGGAATGAGGCATCTCGGCTTTGCCGTATTCGCCCCGGTCGGAGGGCTGCTGGCAACGGCAAACCTGGCCCTTCCCTATCTGGCCAGCTCTCTGGTCACATTCCTATCGGGCCTGATTGCGCTCAGCTTTGTCGAGCCTCCGCAGGAGGTGAAGGAGACTGGCACCTCGAAGTTGGAGGCCGAGAAGAAATCCTACTATGAGATTCAGAGGAGCCTGGGCCTGCTGCTGGAGAGCAAGAAAATTCTCTGGTTTGTTCTTTTCTTCTCCTTGATGTTTTTGGCCACCCGTCTGGGCTTCTGGACTTATCAGCCTTATTTCAAAACGGTGGGCCTTCCGCTTTTTCTTTTCGGCGTGGCCATAGCCTCCTTTCATCTTTTCTCCGCCCTGGTGAGCAGGCAGGCGGATCGGCTGGAGAGGATTCTTGGGGAGAATCTGACCCTGCTGGTGATGCCCATCCTGGTTGTGACCTCCTTTGTGCTGATGAGCAGGTTCCTGTTTCTGTGGGGCATCTGCTTTATATTCATTCAGCAGGTCAGCACCGCCGTTCACGAGCCCATTCTCAAGAACTACATCAATCGCCATACCCCGTCCCGGGTGCGAGCCACCATGCTTTCGGTACAGCACATGGCAGGAAATGCGGCATTTGCCGTCTTCGCGCCTTTCCTGGGAACTTTCGTGGATGAGTTCCGGCTGGAAAACGCCTTGCTAATGTTTGCCCTGTTGATTATAATCTTCTTCGGCCTTGTTTGGAGGTTCAGGAGAAGATGGTTCAAAAGCTTAGAAGACCAGGAGGAGAGATGGCCAAGAGAGAGTGCAACACAGAAAAAAACCTGAAGGTGTGCAACTGCTCCTATGAACCATGCAGCCGTAAGGGCGTCTGCTGCGAATGCATCCAGTATCACTGGCGGATGAAACAGCTACCTGCCTGCTTCTTTCCGGACGACGTGGAGAAAACCTACGACAGGTCCCTGGAGCGATTCATGCAGTGTTACACAAAGTAGCCAGCGCCGAAGATAGGGTAAGATGAAAAGATATGTCAAGAAGGCAGAAAAGTTCGGGGTCAGCTGGGCCAAGATCATCCATCCAAGGAACGTGGTGACCGCCGAGTGGGTCAGGCTGAAATGTCAATACGGGTGTGGATGCTACGGGACGCGTCTGACCTGCCCGCCTTTTTCCCCCACCCCCGAGTACACCAGAAGCATGCTCGACTGTTACTCGCGAGCGATAATTCTGGTGCACGATATCCCTCCCGGTTCGAGGGAGAGAACTCGTCGTGCCAAGATGCGCAGGCACATAGCCTCGTTGGAACGAGATATGTTCTTGGACGGTTACTATAAGGCTTTTGCCATGGGATGCGGCCCCTGCAATCTGTGCAGAACCTGCGACGTCACCCAGCCCTGCAAATTCGAGGAGGTTGCCCGTCCGGCCATGGAGGCCTGCGGAATAGACGTATACGGCACTCTGGCCAACGTGGGCTACCGGCTGAAGGTGGTCCGGTCCTTTGACCAGATGTGCCATTTCTGCGCACTGCTGCTGGTGGATTGACCCTTCAGAGATTCTTAAGATACAAAGAAGGGAACCACTTTTTCGTAGAAGTTGTAAAAAGAGGTTGACAGTAAGGTAACCTGGTTTATATTTATTTAGTTTGTGCAGGCCCACAGCTGGAGGATGAGATGAAAAAAGCAGTTTGTCCGATTGCCATTCTGGTGCTTCTGTTTATACTGGGGAGTTGGATAAACCAGGCAAGGGCCGAGGGACCAAAGCTTTTGATTCCCGGCACCAGGTTTGATTTCGGTTACGCACCGGTAAGCAGCAAGCTGAGCCATTACTATCTGGTCAAGAACGTCGGCACCGACACGCTGAAGATAGAAAAGGTCAAGCCCGGGTGAGGGTGCACAAAGGCTCCGCTCATGAAGACGGAGCTTGCTGCCGGTGACAGCACCTGGATTGAATTGATCTATACCGCGGGGGCGAGGAAAAGCAGGGCCAACAAGAGCGCCCGAGTTACCACCAACGACACCACCCTGGGAAGGGTGACCATCTCTTTCAAAGTGGAGGTGGTGGAGGAGGGTGACTCTGCCCTCCAGCTCGTAGCTGACCCTCCCGTTTTGGATTTCAGCCCTATCGAAGGCAAGAAGATAAGAAAGCTTGAGACCAAAATCAGAAACGTTACCGATGACAAAATGGAGCTGGCGATAGTCTCCGCTCCACCCGATTACTTCAAGAAGGCCGAACTGAAGCGCTCGAATGTCAAGCCGGGCAAGGAGGCCAAGCTTAAAATTGAACTGACGGACGCGGAGCAAAACAAGCAGTTCCGAAAATCCATCACCGTCGAAGCCAGGTCTCAAGAAGACGACAGCAAATTCAGACTCACCATCCCGGTGGTCAAGGGAGTCGGCTCCCAGGCGACCGCGGAAAAAAGCGACGGATAGTCACCGCGGATCGCCGTGGTGACCCGATTAGCCCTGATCCTTCCTTATGGAGGAGGGGCTTTTTCGTGTGGCCTTTAGACCTTTGGTTTCACCCTGCGCCGGAGTCGGCCGTTTGGCCCGGGAGACAATCATGCCCACAAGGAGAAAATAAGGTGCCTAATCGAGGTTTCTTGACCAGGATTGCTCTTCTCCTCACTTGTGCAGTTTACGCCTTCTGCCTTTCCGGCTGCCAGGGGAATAGCCAGTCTAATCCGCCGGGAGAGGAGAGCACCCAGGCCACCACGGCCTCGCTTAAGGAGTCACCCCAGGAGGGATACCTGGCTCCGGGCTTCACCGTGCCCGACCTGACCGGGAAGATGGTCAGCCTTAGCGACTTCAAAGGAAAGGTGGTCCTGGTGAACATCTGGGCCACCTGGTGCGGCCCTTGCAGGATGGAGGTGCCGTCGCTGGATAGGTTGTATCAGCTTCGCAAGGACCGGGAGTTTGAGATCCTGGCGGTCAGCGTGGACAGGTCTTCCTCATCCAGAGTAGCCGATTTCGTGGCCAGGTACCAGATGAGTTTCCCGGTGGTGCACGATTCGCGGGGACAGGTGGGACGGAAGTACTGGGCCCGGAACGTCCCCTCTTCGTTTCTGGTGGACAAAAGGGGAGTGATCAGATGGAAAGTGATCGGGGCCAGACAATGGGACGACGCGTACGTCCTGAGCAAGATCGACCAGTTGTTGTCCGAATAAATGGGGTCATCTGATTCGGCAAAAAAAATGCAATGAAAAGCTTAGCGGCGCCGTTAATATAAGTGGAGTTTGAGAAGAGAAATTTCCTCCGTCCCATTTTACTCTACTCTGAGTTCCTGCCCCCCTCTCAGATAGATAAATGGCGACGGGGGATTTTTTTGGCGGGGCCGGACGACGTAAGCTCCTGATCAGGCAGTCTCCAAAGTCTCAGGCCGATGGCAGGCAAGAAGTTGGATTTCGGTGCGAATGTGCCGGAGAAGCAGTCGGACAGATCTCCCGTCGCACTCCAAGCGTAGCCTTTTGGCCCACTGGTGGCGCCACAATAATAAGGAAGAACCGATGAGGCAGAAAAAAGCTATAGCGCTTCTTTCCGGAGGATTGGACAGCATTCTGGCAGTCAAGCTCATCCTGGACCAGGGATTCGAGGTCGTCGCACTCAACATGAAGACCCCCTTCTGCACCTGTGACAGTGAAGGCAAGTGTTACTCGGATGTGACCGCACAGAGGTTCGGAATACGGCTGAGAAGAGTTTACGCTGGCGAAGACTTCCTGAAGATGGTGAAAAATCCCAAGCACGGGTACGGAAAGAACATGAATCCCTGCCTGGACTGCCGCATCTATCTTTTCAAACTGGCCAGGCAGGTTATGGAGGAAGAGGGGGCGTCGTTCGTCTTCACCGGTGAGGTGCTGGGAGAAAGGCCCATGTCGCAGAGAAGAGACGCGATGAAACTGATAGAGAGGGAATCGGGCTTGGAAGGTAGGGTGCTGCGCCCCCTGTCCGCCAGCCTGCTTGAGCGGACCCTGGCGGAGGATGAGGGAATAGTAGACCGGAGCAAGCTGCTCGACATCCAGGGGAGGTCCAGAAAGCCGCAGCTGGCCTTGGCCGAGAAGTATGGCATCGACTTCTTCCCCACCCCTGCCGGGGGCTGCCTGCTGACAGACGCGACCTTTGCCCGCAGGCTGCGAGAGTCGTTCGAGCACGGCGAGGATTCTTTGAGGCACATGCTTCTTCTGAAGCTGGGCAGACACTTCCGGTTTCCCGCAGGCGTCAAGGCCATAGCGGGAAGAGATCAGGCCGAGAACCACGCCCTGATGGGGCTTGCGCTCGCTCATGAGCCCAAGCTCACCGCGCACCAATGCAAGAGCACCTATGTGCTTCTATTGGGAGAATCGACCAGCGAAAACGAACAGTTGGCCTCTGCGCTGTGTGCCAGATACTCCGACGGGAAAGACGAGTCGGCTCTGCCTATCAGATTATGGGTGGAATCTGCCGATCAGTACAGGATCATACGGGCCGAGCCCATGGAGGAATCTCTGCTCAGGAGTTTTCGGGTGGGAGGGTGAAGCATACCGGCGCTTGTGCGGAGTTGACGTTTCTGCCGTTGGCAGCCTCCACTACGCCGTCCCCGAAGCCAAAGAGGTACCTTGTCCTTGCAGGCGCGTGATCACGATCAGGATCCCGACCCTGGAGCCGGGCGGGATGGCCAGGCCGAAACCTGAGAGCCCGGAGCCGAATTCCGTATTGAAGTGACTTTGTATGCAACATTGTTGCAGCGTCCTGCAATCCGAGGACCACGGCTGGGCGGTACCCGCCGGAATAGGGGCAAAGACTGCGGTCAGCGGTTCGGATGATGTCTCCGGGCTGATGCCTGGGACCGGGGAAGTCCGGTTCGGCATGCTTTCTGAAGGCGTCCCTTCCGCCACCCGTTGCAACTGGAGTAACGTTTGTCGGTCGGGCACCGGCCCTGGATCCTGCGAGCTCTGAGGGCGACAGCGGGCGTCGGCACTTGTCGCGCACACGGATGATACTCTGCTCCCCAATGGAGTAACGCCCATTCCCCGGCCTGAGGGAGTCCCTCCCAGACCGGGAAGGGCCACGGAGGCAGAGGCACCCCCTTTTGGATTCAATCCACTTGCCTGTAGCGGATTACGGAGGATTAGGTATGTTCCTAACCCGCACAGCTCCCCTGGCAGACTCCCCGGCCGAGGCATCGCAGCAAGCGCTGTCCGGGGAGACTTCAGAGCGCCTTGCCCGACCTGCACAAATTTCGTGCTGGGTCGGCACGATTCCTGCTTGATAGGCCGGTTGACGCTGGCTTGAGGCTCTCAGGTCAGCCAACCGGTCTTTGCCTGAGCGGGTGAAATGGCTCGAAAATAGCGAAACACGCAGGTCTGAAAATTTTTGAAAAAAAAGCGATTTTTTTGTTGACAAAGTTTGGGTAGGGGTATATATTATAGCTGAATAACGAAAGAAGGACGCGCTCTCAACCAGACTTGTTAATTTGGAAATCTAGGGAATCTTAAAGGACTTCAGGGCCAGGGTTTCGGTGCTGGGTGGAAGGCGTGATCGCCAAGACGAAGGATCATCAGGACTCTGCTTAGTTAGTGTTTTGGGGCTGCGTTAAAATCACTAGAATAAAGATTGCGGAAACGCTGATGGGTTTTTCTGGCTGATAGTTTTCTCTGGAAAGGAGGTATGAGCTAAGAGGCGGTAGATAAAGGTTGAAACATGATATGCATCTTACACTAACCTACATTGAAGGAGAGGGGAATGATGCGCACAGGAGTTAAGAGGATCGCGATCCTCTCGGCTTTGACCTTTATCTTGCTCGGCCTCGTCGCTAGCCAAGGTGCCGCCCAGGAGGACAGCGCGGAGGTGGCCATAGCGTTCACGCCCGCGTACCCTGGGTCTGAGAAGGTCTGGGCTACGGTGCTGCTTGACAACAAAGGCTTCTACGTCTCCGGTTTTCAATTCATGATCACGGTCAGCCACGCCGACCTGGTCGACTTCACCACCGACAGCATCGTAGTGGACACCATAGTGGTTCCAATCGACACCTGTACCGGACCGGAGCCCCACGGAGACACGTGCTACGTGGATAGCTTGATTCCAACGCCAGTGCGATTTTGTGCAATCGACACTGCAGGATGTCTGACAAATCATTTCGATCTTATTGAAATCCACGGTGACACCGCAGACACCGGCTCGTCGGAATGCAACTGGGTCACGGCATTGGGAATGGCCCCGTACGGCGAGCCCATCCAGCCTTACGCCGGCGGGTGGCGATGTCTGTTCAAGTTTGGAGTGGACGCGGCGTGTTTGACTGATTCCACCAGTGACCGGACCAATTCGTTCTACATAACGCCGGGTGGAAACAGCTTCCTGTCCGATCAGGGCGGCGGCCTGATCCCGTTTCGGTACTGGGAGGGTCAGATGATGGTACTCGACGGGCTGGCGGGAGATGCAAATGCCGACAGTCTGGTGGAGCTGGGCGACGTTATTTACATCGTGGAATACCTTTACAGGAGAGGTCCTGTGCCGTGCATACCAGAGTCCGCGGATGCCAACGGAAGTTGCGAGGTGGAGCTGGGCGACATCGTTCACCTGATAGAGTATCTCTTCCGCGGCGGCCCCCCACCCCTGGAAGGATGCTGGTACGGCAACAAAGGAGAATGAAGGAAGGTTGCTGTTTGTGTATTGGAAACCATGAACCCTTTAACCTTTGCTTGAAAGGAGGTGAAGTAAGGAAGGGGTAAAACCAATTACTTTTGCTCAACTCAAACTTCTGTTAAGTTAGGAGGTGAGAAAAGAAAAAAAACCAAAAGGCTACTAACTGATTTGTAACCTTTGAGTGAAGAAGGAGGGGGAAATCGAGTTGAGCTTTTTGGTGAATTACCTCACATGACTATCACCAAAAAGTTTTAGTCTGAAACCTAGTAATGACTTAAGGAGCAACAAAATGAAGCGAAACTTGCTATTTCTCGCCTTGTTTGTGGCAGCTTTCTGTTTCACAGGCTCCGCGATAGCTCAGAATGATCCCGGCGTGCCGGATACCTTGTATCTGGAGGCCTGGGCTGATGATGTTGGGGTCATGGAGCCGGGTCCTTGGTTGTTCAAGGTTCCGATGTACGTGACCAGCGACATCGTGGACCATAGTCTTGACTCCATCGCCGGCTTCGTTGTTCCGCTCTGCTACCATGCAGACGCCAACTTCGGCGCTGTGACCTACTGCAGCGTGTCCGGCTACTGGAACTCGACCACGCTGAGCCCCTTCGATCCTGCCATGGCGCGCAGCGTGTTCCGCGATCTGCCGGACAACGACAACCCGGTTATCTTCAACCGGATGTTCGCGCTGGACCGGGACTTCTCCCAGAGGGGTTGGGACTTCAGGTTCATCGATTTCGGAACCGGAACCGACCAGTTCTGGATGTCCCTGGTTCCTACCGGCTCACAGGATCAGAGATGGTGGGAAGGCAGCCGCGTTCTGCTGGCCACCATGACCTTCAAGGCGATGTTTGCCGACAGCTTTGATCTGTGCATCGACAGCTGCTTCTGGCCGCCTTCGTCCAGGCTGGCGTTCTCCAACTCTGCAGCGGAGACCTACATCCCGATGATCTGGGATGACTACCTGGGACAGGAAGAGTACTGCTTCCGCCCTTTCATCATCCCTAACATCCCGCCG
>CAYFQZ010000316.1:0-7190 GCA_964345305.1 uncultured Ignavibacteria bacterium
TTCAGAATGGAACTCTCCTCTCCTTGCGGCACCCCGAGCGAGTTGACCGTGCGGGCGCGGATGTCATAGTTTCCCGTTCGCCTATCCATCCATGTGGCCACGAAACTACCGTCCGGCTCGCTCCATAGCGAGACTCCGTGCCTTTCTCCAGCATCCTGCGGATCCTCGACAGCAATGACACTCCCTGACGCGTTGCCCAACGTATCGAACCTTTGAGCATATATGGTCGCGGCCGTCGGAGCATACTCGGCCCACGACACCGTGAACCTCCCCAGAGTATCGGACACGATCCGAGGCGTCTCCTGTGCCACGGAGATCATTTCTGCGCTGATCCAGAACAGAAGGGTGTCTACAAGGGGGTTTTCGAACGACAGCGAGCGTGCGAACACGGCCTCGTACTGCCGTCTCAAATCCACCCACGTGACCATGAATCTGTGGTTATCACGGCCCATGCTCACGCCGGGAGCGTATTGATCCTCTGCCAGCGAATCCAGATTGACCAAGATATTATCTCCCAGTTTTGCTCCGTCGGAGTCGAATCTCTGTGCGTAGATATCCGAACCCATGTAGAAGTCTTC
Organism: uncultured Ignavibacteria bacterium; assembly: GCA_964345305.1. Taxonomy (GTDB): domain Bacteria; phylum Zixibacteria; class MSB-5A5; order MSB-5A5; family SM1-73; genus SM23-73-3. The sequence continues at coordinate 579 of CAYFQZ010000316.1, forward strand.
CCATACTACCACGAAGTCGCCTGTCGGGCCCACCGATATGTGGGGCGACGTGCGATACATGGTTGGCTGATCGTTGTCTACCTTGAAGCTTGGCCCCAGCGGATTTCCCGAAACGTCGAACCTGCGAGCGTAGATGTGACTATTCTCCCTGGTATCCTCCCAGGTTACTACAAACCTTCCGTCCAACCCGGAGGAGACGGCCGGTGACCAGGTGGTATAAGGAAAAGGAGAATCATTAATCTGAAAAACGTCACCAAGCCCGGAGAGGTCTGCGGCAAATATCTTTCCGTAGATGTCGAAGTTCTCTTCGTCTATCCACGTCATCACGAAACTGGTGTCGGTAATCAACGTGACACGCGGTAAGTATTGATCTTTGGGGTAGTCTTCTTCTCCCAGTTCCAGGTTGAGCCCCTGGGCGATTCCCGCAAAGGAATACTTCTGTCCAAAGACATCCAGATCTCCGTTCCGCTCGTCTTCCCACACTACGACATAGCTGCTGTCGGGAAACATGCAGGCGGATGGTTTCCTCTGATTAAAAGAGCTGGCAAACCCGTCCTCATTGACCAGCATGTCGGGGATAACAGTGTATCCTGCCGTTTTCCATCCACGACCAAAGTGCGTCTCTCCGGCCCGGGGGAAATCGGCAATCGTGCCTCTGCTTGACCTTCTACCGAAAGCTGCTGCGATCTTATCTTCCCGATACCTGAAAAGCTTCTCCAGTCTTCGTTCCAATATCTGGATGGGGGTATATCCGTGCACCTCCATGCCTTGCCGGCTGTTTAGAAGCTCCTCTCTATATAACCGGGCGTCTCTTGGATCGGCCGGTTGGTCTGCCAGAGCCAGAACCGGCAGAAGCAAGACCATCGTGCATGCGATCTTTATCTTCATCTCTTCGATACTGTTATCGATCTACGGTTATCGTGACGCGGCTTCACCGCCGTCCACGAACTTCGTCATACTACCATGCAACTTGGATGCCATAAACTTGAGGTTTTCTTCACAGAGCCGCCTTACTGAAGCGGCTCAGGTCAGTGCCGTTCTGCGTTGTCTTGCAGCAAGTTGCAGGTATGGCCGGATTACCTTTCGTCTCCTCTCCGCCCACCGTTTTGGTCTGAGGTCGGGATTCGCCCCGAGGTCTGCAAACAAGTTCACACTGAAGGCACCTTGCTGCAGTGACTTGTTGGGATTGAGCACGCTTGGAAACTCGTGGAAGCAGTGACGTCTCTGTCTCTTTCAAGGTTGCGAAAACAGCCAAACGGCGAAGGCCGGGGCGTCGCCAAAGCCTCTTCCGTACATGACATAACTCGTTCTCCGATTTCTTCAGTACGATGCCGACTCACACAGCCGAGCCAGGAGCGCAATCGTGTGTCGCGGTTCGGGAACGGGAAATGGGGATGGTACTGTCGGATGGCAGGGAGAAATGACTACGTCGCTGAGAACTGCGTGCGGTAGTCAGCATCAAGCCTGTTTCGACGCTCTCTTGATCTTCCTCTTCAGCCTGGCCTTTCGATATTCAAGAGAGTCCAGCTTCCCCTGGTGCGCCGACAGGGTGGATGCAGAGAGATCACAGCTTAGATGGGAAATGGCGCTGTCCACAAAGATCAGAGCTCTTTGACAGTCTTTCCTCTTATGCTCGTAGTACTTGGCCAGCTCCACCAGTGCGCACAGAGAGACGGGGAGATCCCGCCCCACCAGTCTGTGCCATATCTGTGCAGCTTCCTCCAGGCGTCCGCGTTTTTTGTGCAAGAAAGCCAACTTGGTATAAACGTCCAACTGCAGTTCGGGCGACAGCCTGCTGGACAACGCCTGCTCGAAGCACTGCACGCTCGTCCGGTGATTCCCCAGGTTCTGGTGAATTCTGCCCAGGCTGTAAAAGTCAAGCGGGTCCCGGATATCCGCGGCGCCGAAGTCCTCAAGCGCGCCGTCGATCAGAACGGAAAGCCTGAAAAGGGAGAGTATGTCGTAGACATTGTGGTGAAACACGGGAATTAAGGGTTCCGCTTCCCCGGTTCTCAGATAGTCGAAGTATATTTGAGGAACCAGGTAGCTTGGCACGTCTATTTTCCTTTCGACTCCCAGAATCTCCGACTCTATGTTGGCCAGGCTACAGTCCCCAATTCGTTTTTTCCACAGGCGGCGGGAAGGATACAAAAGGTCTATGTGAAACCACTGCCGGGAGTCAAAATCTATCCGATGAATGGTCCACCTGTTTTCCAGCAGCGGCAAATCATAGCACTTTCCGTTGAAGCTCACCAGAAATTTGAACTTGCAAAGTCTATCCGCCACTGCGGAAAGAATTGCCCCTTCCTGGTGAAAATCCTGCATGAAATACTGCTCCACCACAAAGTCCCCTTGGGACATGTAGCCCACTCCGACCAGAAAAGCATACGTGCCCACCCCTCCCGCCAAACCGGTGGTCTCGCAGTCGAAGAAGACCGCTTGCCCAGGCTCGAAAGGAATGGGGCAGGCTTCTTGCCCTTCTTCCTTTCTGACTCGACAGATCCGGGAGAGCATGGTTCCTTTGACATCCCAGGACCGGGGAAGTTTAACCTCCTGGTGAAGGTCTTCCCCACTGAACCGTCTTGTGACTTCAACAAACTCTCCGTAACGGTTGCTTGCCGTCCTGCCGTCCAGCAAGCGCACGAGCCGGTCTTTGGTTTCAAGAGGCGCCGCGTCCTTTTGGCCGGCTGAACCCAATCCGGCCAGGTTCTTCAGCTTGTCTTCCAGTCTCATGATCTGCAGCTAGAAATCAAAGGTTGGCTTACTCTTCCGGGGCATTGGCGCGAGTGCGGACTTTTCTCTGAATCCGGTCGAACACACGATAGGATTCATCGATTTCCCAGCCCAACTGATCCACCCTATGCGCGTCCGAACCTAGCGCCACTATTCTTACTCCAATATCAAGCGCAAGCTCGACGATCTCCGCACCCGGTGAGAACTCCATGTGCCCTCTTCGCAGAACACCCGTATTTATCTCCAGGCCCACGCTGTTTCTTGCCATCGTCTCCAGAACGGGCTCGACCACTCCCCGGTGCATGGTCAGAATCTTCTCTCCGTAAAAGCCCAATCCGTATTTTTTGTATATGTCCAGATGAGCGATAGCATCAAAAAGTCCGCTTTCCACCGCCTGTTTCACAAAATCATAGTATTTGGCGACCATCGTCTCGGCACTATTTCTCTTGAAATATGCTGGGGCTTCCGTTGATGCCGTGATGGCGATGTGATCCAGACAGTGCACCGAGCCCAGGATATAGTCCAGATCGAGAGAACCTAAGTCTCTCCTCAACATTTCCTCATAATGCGGCGCGCAGTCCACCTCCAGCCCGACCTTCACCGAGAGTCCTCTGGAGCAATGCTTCTCATTTGCCGCGCGCACGTGGTCTGTGTATCTCCTGATGGCTGCTTCAGACAGGTTGACCACCTGTCCGTCGATTCTGATAAAAGGGTCTATCTCGTCCCTGAACGGATCACGGTCGTAATGCGTGGTGAAGCAAATCTCCTTCAGACCCAACTTCAGTGCCTTCTCGCAATAATCCTCGATGCTGCCGGTCGCATCCGTGGAGTAGTCCGGATGGATATGATAATCGGCCTTATCCATCCCGCAGGATACTCTCACTAACTTCCTTCCCATTCGATATCCTACAAGGTCCTCTCAATTCGTCAGAACCATTTACTCATGAGTCTCATTGCTCATCGAGGAAAGGATTGTGCCTTTTCTCCTCCCCGATGGTGGACGCCGGCCCGTGACCGGGATAAACCAGACAATCGTCTGCCTTGGTCAAAAGCTTGTTTTTTATCGAAGCCATCAACTCTTGGAACGATCCTCCGGGCAGATCGGTCCTGCCTACCGAGCCGGAGAAAAGCGTATCTCCCACGAAGATCATCTTGTCCGTGACCAGTGAAATCCCGCCGCGAGTGTGCCCGGGAGTATGGAGCACTTCAAGGACATGCCGCCCGAACTTAATCCGGTCGCCTTCTTTGATGGTGCGATCCGCCCGGCAGGGTTCCCTTCCGCTTTCAAGGGTAAAGGGCTGCGCCTGGCCAGCCGAGCAGAGCATGTCCGCATCCAGCGCGTGGATCAAAACCTCTGCGCCGGTCGCTGCCTTAAGCTGGGCCAAAGCATCGGTATGATCAAAATGCGCATGGGTCAGAACTATGTATTTTACTTTCAGATCGGATTCGCGCAACTGACCGGCTATATCTTCGAAATCACCGCCGGGATCGATTACCACGGCTTCCTTACTTTCCTGATCGCCAAGAATGTAGCAGTTGGTAGCCAGCGGACCCACGGCAAGCATCTTCAGTATCAAATCTTAACTCCTTCCAGCCGGAGAAGCTTTCTTTTGAGATTCAATCCGCCGGCGTATCCTCCCAATCTCCCATCTTCCCTCACCACCCGGTGACAGGGGATGACTATGGGAACGGGGTTAGCCCCGCAGGCTGCTCCCACGGCCCTTGCTTTGCCCTTGCTGCCCATCTTTCCAGCCAACCATCCGTAGCTTCTGGTCTCTCCGGGAGGAATCTTACGCATCGTATCCCAGACACGTTTCTGGAATCTGGTTCCGCCCCCTAAATCCACCGGAAACTTGAATCTAACCTCCCTGCCCGAGAAATAGGATTTCAACTCCTTTTTCAATAAGGAGAATCTTTTCTCATCCCTTCTCAGGTCCACGCTGCTTTCCTTTTTCAAGGCGGCAAGAAACCTCTGCCATCTGTCTCTGGGAAAGGCCAGAAGATTCAGCCCTTTTTCGGTTCGGGTGGCAAGTATTTCTCCCACCGGAGACTTGAACGTTGTGTAATAGATTCTCATCCCTCCTCCTTCTTGAAGCATGTGGTCTGTTCTTTGGCGTGATAGGAGCTCCGCACCAGGGGGCCGGATTCCACATGCGCGAATCCCATCCGTTCTCCTGTCGATTTCAGTTTGGCAAACTCATCCGGGTGATAGAACTTCGTTACCGGAAGATGGCTCTCTGACGGGCTCAAGTACTGCCCGATGGTCAGGAGGTCACAGTTTGCGTTCCTCAAATCCCGCATCAACTCAGTGACCTCATCCCAGGCCTCACCCAGCCCGACCATAATCCCGGATTTGGTCGTCATGTTTTGGTCAATTCGCTTGGCATTACGGAGAAGCTGCAGTGATCTCTCGTAATCCGCCCCTTTCCTCACTTGCGGATAAAGCCTTTTGACCGTCTCCATATTGTGATTAAGCACGTCCGGTCTTGCATCCAGTACCAGCTTCAGCGAATCGAGCGATCCTGCAAAATCCGGAGTCAAAACTTCCACCCTGCAATCGGGTACCTGCTCTCTTATCATTCTAATCGTTGCGGCGAATGCTGATGCCCCTCCATCAGGCAAATCGTCTCTGGTTACGGAGGTGACCACCGCGTACTGCAGTTTCAACTCTCTGACAGCATCGGCCACCCTTCTGGGTTGATCCTCATCCACCGGTAAGGGAATGCCTCTTTCCACGTCACAGAATTTGCATCCTCTGGTGCAGACGTCGCCCAGTATAAGGAACGTGGCCGTTCCCCGTTCGAAACAGTGACCTATGTTGGGACAGTTAGCTTCCTGGCAGACCGTGTGCAGCCCCAATCCGCTCAAAAGAGACTTCACTCTTCGGTAATTCTCGCCCCAGGAAATATTGACCTTCAACCAGCTTGGACGCCTGACGTGCACCGGGTCCTCCAGAAGAATGTTGACATCATAATGCCAACGATTTACATTAAGATAACGTTTGTGGGTCAGAAAGCAACAGCAAAGAAGTGCATGAAGTGGCGGAAGCCTTGATCCTTCCGCGCTTAAGTCTTAGAAAGGGGCGAACATGAAAGAGGAGCAAGCATACGATCTGATCATCATCGGCGGCGGCCCGGCGGGTCTTACTGCGGGCATATACGCCACCCGCGCCAAACTGAACACCGTCCTTTTGGAGCGACTGAATGTGGGAGGTTTGGTGGCGACCACCGACTGGGTGGAGAACTATCCTGGCTTTCCCGAGGGTATAAGCGGTGCCGAACTGACGAAGAAAATGGAGGAGCAGGCCGTGAAGTTCGGACTGCAGATCGTCCCCTTCAAGGAGGTCAATTCAGCCGACGTCAAAGGTAACATCAAGAGTATAAGGGTTGATCAGGAAGAATATAAGGCCAAGGCGGTCATCATCGCCTCGGGGACCGAGCCGAAGAAGTTGGGCATTCCCGGAGAGAAAGAATTCAGGGGGAGGGGCGTGTCTTACTGCGCCACCTGCGATGGCGCCTTCTTCCAGGGAAAAGACATCGTGCTAATCGGCGGCGGGAGTTCAGGAATACAGGAGTGTCTGTTTCTGACCAGATTCGTCGACAACATCACCGTAGTCGAGTTCATGCCTCATCTGAACGCCGAGAAGATCCTGGAGGAAAGGGCGCGAAAAAACGAGAAGTTCAAGTTCTTCGTCAATCACATGGCCACTTCCATCAACGGAAAAGACAAGGTCGAATCCGTCACCATCAAAGATCGGGAAACGAACGAGGAAAAGACCATCAATTGTGAGGGAGTGTTTATCTACGTCGGCTGGGACCCGAAGACCGAATTCCTCAAGGGACAGGTGGACCTGGACAAGTGGGGCTATGTGGTGGCCGG
>CAYFQZ010000317.1:0-1764 GCA_964345305.1 uncultured Ignavibacteria bacterium
ACAAATTCGTCCCCTTAATATGTATGCCATCTCGACACTCAATCATGAACCCTCAACCTTCTGAACCATTGAACCTTTGAACCTGTCATAACTTGTACCCGATTCTTCTGAGAAACCCTTTCCTTTCTTTTATTTCCTCGTCGGTTTCTATCCTTTTAGGGATAAACCCGTCAACCATCCCTATAATTCCCCTCCCCTGTTCAGTTTCGGCAATCAGCACCTGCACCGGATTTGCCGTGGCACAGAAAACTCCGCAGACCTCAGGACAGTTCTGGACCGATTTGAGCACATTGATAGGATAGGCGCCTCTCATGTAGATAACAAAGGTATGGCCTGCACCTATGTCGAAAGCGGTTTGGGTTGCCAGTCTCCTCAATTCCGAATCGTTTCCTTCGGACCTCACCAGACAAGGTCCGGACGCCTCACAGAAAGCTACGCCGAATTTTATCCCGGGAACGGAGCCAACCAGAATCTCATAGAGATCCTCAACTGTTTTTATGAAATGGGTCTGCCCCACGATTACATTGGTTTTCTCCGGCATCGGCAACTTATAGACTCTGAAATCCATATCATCCTCCTTCTCTTTCTCTTCCTGTTAAAGGTTGCCCGCCAAGCGCCAGTCGAACAAACGAATGTCACCACCTAATCTATGAACTGAAGGCCAGAAAGGCAAGCGAATATTGTCAGCCGGGCAAACGGACTAGGCAGACGGAGAACCGATTGCGAATCATCTACCAAATGGCTGGCCAAATAGGTCCAGCTGGCACAAAGACTCTCTCTTTCTGCCACCCGGAGGAACTCAGGCTAGACCGCGCCAGCAGGGTCCCTGTCCCCTCTTCTGGTGTTCACTCGTACAGAGCCCTTCACCCCGAAGGGATTACTAAGTGGAGCTTTCAGCTTAGGAGAGCTTCCTCTAAGGACGCAGAACTGGTGCCACTCCGGTCAGGAGAAATCCCGACTCATCTTGTGTGGTTTTGGTGGCCGCAATCTCTCGGGCAAAAATAAAAGCCCCGCCTTTGGCGGGGCTTTCACAATTTTCCCTAGTGTTTGTTGCTATTTAGAATTCACTGACAGTGAAATCTTGTGGTTCTCATTCATGAAGTCTTCCTGTTCGACCACGTATCCGTAATCCAACATGACCTTGGAGAACTGAAATCCGGTCCCTATGGCGAACTTGCCGTCGTTGACTCCAGCCCTTACCTTGGCCCAGTAGTCGCCGCAGAACTCGTAGACGTATTCTCCGCCCATATGGTAGTTGAGATCGCCTCTGTGATTGATCTTGGTCACGTCCACCGGGAAGGCGAAGCCTTCGAGCGGATAGAGGGCCACACCGATCTGCATGCTGGTGGGAACGGTCTCGCCATCCACCTGCGTGCCTATGTCCCTGACTATGAAGCCCGCACTCGCCATATCATGCGGATGGAACTTGAAACCGACGTCTCCGCCGACTCCGGTGGCACTCTCGTCATCGATCTTCTGGCTGACGATTTTGAAGCTTCCGCCCACTGACAGATCCTTATCCGGATACTTGTAAGCATAGGAGAGCAAGAAGACATTGTTCATGTCCTTGAAAGTACCCTGGTAGGTGTCGTTCTCATCATATTTGTTGATGTCCTTTATCCCCGCATTCAGCCAGGATATGCCCAATGTTCCAAAGTCAAAGGTATATCCGAAAGCGAAATAGTTGTAACTGCGGTCGTAGGACATATCTGCAGAATACATGGCGGTCAGACTGGCCTTCTCGATATCCGCCAATCCGGCCGG
>CAYFQZ010000318.1:0-2348 GCA_964345305.1 uncultured Ignavibacteria bacterium
ACGTCGTGTACTTGCACGTTCTCCTTATTCATGGCGATAAGCAGTTCGTTGGGATAGTGCTTGTTGCGATCGACAATCATGACTCGTACGTTTTCGAACGGGGTCAAGTCCTTAACTTCGTCGGTCTCCAGATTCACCCCGTATAGGCGGAAGTTCTCATTTCCACCAACATCCTGCAGGTACATGATGTGCTTCGAATCCGCCGCCCAGAAGTAGTCCCGTATTCCCCTGTTGTCGTCTTTGGTTACCGCCTTGTCATCTTCGGTTCCGATAGTCCTCACCCACACGTTGAGCACGTCGTTAACCGGGGCAAGGTAAGCTAACTTGGCTCCGTCCGGCGAAATCTGGGGATCGGACTTCTCCGGATTGCCGAAAATCACCTGCCGGGGGATGAGCTTGACTTCTTTCTTGGCGCAGGAAGAGATCAAAAGCATCGCCGCCGCGCAAAACACCAGCATGACGAGCGCCCACATCGATTTCGAATTTCGCATAGCTCTGCCTCCTTGTATTGTTGGGTGAACGTTTTTTCGATTTGCTGTTTCAATGAAGACAAATTCTCATAGGATAAACGTTATGTTGATCCGATTTGCTTTTTCTTTTTCCATGAGATGAGCGTGGCCCTTAATCGCCCTTTTATAGCCAATATCTTTTGCGATGTCAAGTCCGAAATTCAAAAAGGCAGAATATTTCCACCGGGGGTTTGAATTCACCCGGGATTCTTGCGGGGTTACGCCGGGATAAGATCGAAGGGATCGCAGCTGATGGCTATTTTAACATCTCGTTGAGCAAATCCAGATAATCGGAGATAATATGAGTGATCAAGAAATTCTCTCTAACCACTTCCCTGCCCTTCTTGCCCATCTCTTCAGCCAGTTGGGGATCTTTGAGAAGCAGCAGCGTCCTTTCCGCAAAGCCATTCTTGTCGCCTGCCTTGAGCAGAAACCCGTTTTCGCCGTCCGTGACCTGAAGGGGGATGCCGCCCGCATCCGTGGTCACGACGGGAGTACCTTTCCACAAAGCTTCGGTCACGGTAAGGCCGAAGCCTTCTCTGGTCGACTTCTGTACTATAACCGAGGAGGCCCTCTGAAGCGCGTTCACCAGGATGCTGTTTTCACTGGTGATGAGAATGATATCCTTGCTGTCGATGAAGTCTCTCGCTTTGCGCTCCACCTTCTCATATATCTTCCAGCCCTCGGGATCGTCCGCTGCCATACTCCCGCACAGCACCAGCCTGCAGTCCATCTTCCTCTTGACAACTTTGAACACATCCACAACACCCTCCGGGTCCTTCCATCTGTCAAATCTGGAGATCTGGGTTATCAGGGGCTTGTCGCGCGGTATTCCGAACTTCTTCAGATACTTGGATATGATCCCGTCGGAGATTTCCATGTTCTTGGGAGAAAGCGGGTCTATGGCAGGATGAATAATCTTCTGTTCCACCGGGAGGTCCGGTCGGCGGTATTTCTCGCTTGAGATTATCATCACGTCGTATCGCAGAATGAACTTCTTCAGGAAATCCCACAGATCGCTGTTTGCCGAGGAGAGGTCCACATGGCATCTCCAGATCCAGGGTTGTCTTTTGGCATAATACTTGATTAACGGCAAAGGCTGCGGATCGTGAACGATGACGCAGTCGTGGTCTATATGAGTGAACACGGAGAAATCCTCGTTGGCCCGTATATACAGTCGTTTCTTTATCTCGGTGAGATTCACCGGCCCACCCTGGAGGGCATTGTGGAACTTCTTGGTGATGGCAAAGAAGTCCGGCGTCCCGTGCAAAATCCGCCAGCCCATGTCGATGCCCAGGTCGTTCATGAGCACCACGACGGATCCCAGGATTTCGGCGACTCCGCCCCCCTGGTAGGTCGCGTTTATGTGCAGGATGTGCCTGCCGGAGAGCTTCCTGGCTTTTCTGTAGATGGAGGAGAGAACCTCATCCCCTACGATCTCACTGTAATCGTCCAAACTGCGCATGTTTTCCTCTTATCAGCTCCCCGAGCAGCGATCTTACTTGCTCCACGGAATCCAGACTGTACTTGGCCTTCGAGGGGCTTATGCCAACTTTGATGGAATACGCAGATTCGGGCAAAACGGAGAACAAATCTTCGTCGGTTCGATCGTCCCCGATGGCCAGTATAAAATTCCATGTGTGCTTTGACAGCCAATGCAGGGCAGCCCTTCCCTTATCTATTCCTATGCTCTTTATCTCGATGACCTTGTTGCCGTCCAGAACGCCCAGATTGAGATTGGCCGTCAGCTGCAGCAGTGCATCTTTTAGCTCCCTGGCTCTCAAGGAAGCCAACCGCGGATCCGTCTTCCTGTAGTGCCACACCAGGGAGAAATCTTTT
>CAYFQZ010000319.1:0-31703 GCA_964345305.1 uncultured Ignavibacteria bacterium
ACGCCTCTTTTAGGTGGTTTAGGGGTGTTCATCGGCTTCGCAATTGGGATCTTGGTGAGCCTGCTGCTCTTCAGCTACCGGTTCGCGGCAGACACGGCGGGGGTCCTGGCCGGCGGAGCGTTGGTGGTGGCCTTCGGATTGGTGGACGACAAGAGAGGATTGTCTCCCAGTTACAAGCTCCTCGGGCAGATCATTGCCGCCCTCGTTTTTCTCGTGGTCAGTGGCAATTTCGGGATTCTTTCCGGCTCCGGCTGGGACGTTCTCATACTGGTTCTGTGGATCGTGGGTCTGATGAACGCGGTAAACTTCCTGGATGCCATGGACGGGTTGTGCGCGGGAGTCTCTTTCATTTCGGCTGCTGCCTTTCTGGTAATCGCCCTCTTCAATCATCAGACCACCAGTGCTCTTTTGGCTCTGGCTCTGATGGGGGGCCTGTTGGGATTTCTGCGGTACAACTGGACTCCCGCCAAGATCTTCCTGGGAGATGCCGGCAGCATGTTCAACGGGTTCGTCCTGGCCTGCCTGGGAATTCTCTTTGCACGGGAGAACGCCTCCCCTCCCTCGCTCCTGGTGCCTGTCGTCGTTCTAAGTTATCCCATCTTCGACATCTCCTTTGTCACGCTGATCCGGCTGAGGGAGGGCAGGAAGGTATACGTTGGCGATTACAATAACTCGCCGCGAAGGATCGCCAACCTGGGAATGCAGAATACCAGGGTGGTCCTGTGGATCTACCTTTTCTGTTTTCTGCTGGGATCTTCGGGGTTCATCTGCAGAGAAACTTCGTCAACATCGGCCAGAAACTCATCCTGATTCTGATTGACGTGGTAACGATCAACGCGGCCTTTTTGTTCTTTTTCTGGGTTAAGTTCCACTCCGGCCTTTTCGCCAATCAGTGGATGATCCCTCTGTCGGAGTACACCGCCCCCGCCATCTGGATCACCATCTTCTGGATAAACCTGTTCGCGATCTTAGGGCTTTATGAGGTTTCAGGAGACTCGAGATTCAAAGAGGAGTTGAAGGGGATATCCAAAGCAGTGGGCGTGGGTATTGCCGTCTTTCTGGTCCTGACTTTGGACCCTTCATATCTGTTCTTCAAGTCCTGGGCTTTACTGCTTTTGTATGCGCTGGCCTTGATTTTCGCTTTGACCATAGGTCGGGGCCTTATCGACTATCTGGTCAAGAGACTTAAGTTTCTGGGGCTCTTCGTGCGCAAAGCGATAGTGGTGGGGACTGGAAGGACGGCCGCCGAGCTTCACAAGGAGCTTTCCCGCAATCCTGATCACGGATATCAAGTGATCGGATTCGTCCGGGAGGATCACCAGGATTCCCGGCCAGACTCGCCTGTCCCACCCGCAGAGCCGATATTAGGCGGGATCGAAGATCTGGACGAGATCGCCCGGGAGAGCAAAGTGCAGGACATCCTTATCGCCGTCGAACCGGAATGGAACGGATCCCTACAGGAGGTCATGAATTCCGTGCACAACCTGGAGGTTTCGTTCAAAGTCGCCTCAGAGCTAAAGAACCTGAAAAGGGGATATCATACTACGCCTCTTCGATCGAGGATTCTATCCAGGATCTTTTCCAGCCAGATGAGAAGCTGGGAGTGGCTGATCAAGCGACTCTTCGACGGTGCGGTCTGCGCCGCTCTCCTCGTCGTGCTATTGCCCGTGTGGATTGTAGCTGCGCTGTTGATCAGGATGAGATTCAAGAGCAGGCCCCTGGTGAAGCACAGTTATGTGGGAAAGATGGGCAGGGAGCTTGAGCTTTACAGATTTCGAGTCTTTGAGAATCCTCCGGACGGGCGTGAAAAAGGCATTACGTCCGAACAAAAACTGAGCAGGTTGGGTCGCTTCCTGAGAAGTACCGGCCTGGAAAGGACCCCGGTACTGCTCAACGTCCTGAAGGGGGAAATGAGCCTGGTTGGACCGGAGCCGCTGGCACCGGCAACGCACCAGAATCTGTCAAACAGCCTGCCTCTTTTGCCGAAAAGATTAAATGTCAAGCCGGGCCTTTGGAGCCTGGCCGGAATCAGGAGAAGATCCAAAGAATACGCCGAGGCGGCCAAAGATCGTCTCCGGGACGACTTATACTACATGGAGAATATGTCCCTGCTTCTGGATCTCAAGATAATCGTGGGAGGGCTGGTATCTCTTCTTAGAAGATAGTTGGCCAAACAAGAGGACAGACCATGCTGGATCTTAAATTCATCAGAGAGAATCCGGACAAAGTTAAACAAGCTGCCAAGAACAAAGGTGAGAACACGGATGTGGACTTGCTTTTGGATCTGGACGAGAAAAGAAGGAAACTGCTTACCCGGGCAGACGAGTTGAAGCACCAGCGGAACGTTGTTTCCGAAAAGATCGCCCGCATGAAGAAGGAAAAGCAGGATGCCAGAGGCGTCATAGCGGAGATGAAGGAGGTCTCGGGGCAGATCGGTTCCCTGGACGACGAGATAAGGAAACTCGAAGAGGAGATCGGCCAACTCCTTCTGACCGTGCCCAACATACCGCATGAATCCGTGCCGGTGGGCGCAGACGAGGATGCAAATGTGGTGGTGAAGACCTGGGGAGAGCCTCCCAAGTTCGATTTCGAGCCTCGGCCTCACTGGGAGTTGGGCCAGATTCTGGGGATTTTGAACCTGCCCAGGGCAGCCAAGGTGACCGGCAGCGGTTTTCTGGTCCTCACCGGAAAGGGAGCAAGGCTGCAGAGGGCCATGATCAATTTCATGCTGGATCTGCATACCAAGAAGCATGGTTATACCGAAATCCTGCCGCCCTTCCTGGCCAACCGCGCCGCCATGACCGGAACCGGTCAGCTGCCCAAACTCGAAGAGGACATGTATCTGTGCGAAAAGGAGGATCTCTTCTTAATCCCCACGGCGGAAGTGCCGGTAACCAACCTGCATCGCGAGGAGAATCTGAAGGAAGAGGATCTGCCCGTATACTACACCGCCTATACCGCATGTTTCCGTCGCGAGGCTGGAGCCTACGGAAAGGACACCCGTGGCATGATCCGGGTGCACCAGTTCGACAAGGTGGAAATGGTCAAGTTCGTGAAACCTGCAAGTTCGTATGATGAGCTGGAGACTTTACTCCAGGACGCGGAGGAGGTGCTTCAACTTTTGAATCTTCCCTACCGGGTGCGGGTTCTTTGTACCGGGGATTTGAGCTTCGCTGCCGCCAAGTGCTACGATATCGAAGCCTGGTGTTCGGGAATAGGGAACTTCCAGGAAGTATCCTCCTGCAGCAATTTCGTCGATTTTCAGGCCCGAAGGATGCAGGTCAGGTTCCGGCCCAAAGGAGGAAAACTTCAGTACGTTCACACGTTGAACGGCTCCGGCCTGGCCCTGCCCAGAACCATGATTGCACTTCTGGAAAACTACCAGACCGCGAAGGGGACGGTGGTGATACCTGAAGTTCTGAGACCGTATATGGATGGGATGGAGGAGATAGCTTAGTTCGGCGTAACGGAATGCAGAAGGGGGTTGGGATTGTGAAAAGGAATATTGAGAGGATTTCACAGCTGATTAAGCGGATGAAACAGAAATGACCTCACCCCCTGTTTCCCCCTCTCCATAACATGGAGAGGGGGATCAAGGGGGAGAGGTGTAGCGTCGGAGCTTGCCCTGAACCGCATGGTTCACGGCTTGTCTCCGACGAGAATCTGTCTCCCTTGACGGGAGAGGATAAAGGAGAGGGTGACAAAAGAGACGGCGACCAAAAAGCAGATCTCACCCTCCCTTGTGTTCCCTCCCATAAAGGGAGGGAAGCCCCGGCATCCCCTCCCGGTTCGAGCTGACGCACTGGGAAGTCTGAGGCAAGGCAAGTAAAGCCATGACGAAGCGAAAAGAGAGATACTTAGGCAGCGGCCATGAGTGGCCTCTGTGGTTTAAAGGCTTTCTAGTGTTTGGCGTGGTCTTGATAGCAGGTGTCTTCTTCTTCTATACTCAGACCATCATCTCCCAGATAAAGGAGAACTCCCGCAGGGTCATGCAAACGTACGCCAGATTGTGGCAGCTTGCGGCGTCCGCGCCGGCCACCGGGGCGGAGATAGACGTGATCTTCGAGGAAATCATCCAGAAGAGCGATTTCCCCATCGTGGTGACCGATGCTGAGGGGAACCTCCAGGCCTGGCGGGGGGTTGGCGTGGATTGGGACGATACTACTTACATCAGCAGGGAGAAGCTGAAAAAGCTGGCGCACAAAATGGACAGGCACCGAAAACCCATCCCCATATATTTTGGCACCAGACAGGAGGTGATAAACTACCTGCACTACGGGGATCCGGCGATGATCTCCGATCTCAGATTGATGAGCATGGTGGAGGTGGGCCTTCTGACGCTTTTTGTCCTGATTGCCTTCATCACCTTCAGGAACATCAAGATGGCGGAGCAGCGCACCATCTGGGTGGGAATGGCCAAGGAAACCGCTCATCAACTGGGCACCCCGATCTCCTCCCTTCTGGGATGGCTGGAGCTCTTCAAGATGAAATGCGCGTCTGAAGAACCGGATGCAAAAGACGACTCCGGTCTCACCTTGGAACAGATAGCCGACAGGGTGGACGTCGACCTGAGGCGGCTGGGAAAGATAGCCACTCGCTTCGAACAAATCGGGTCCCTGCCCGGACTTAAGCCAACCGATTTGAATGCGGTGGTTTCGGAGGCAACAGCTTACTTCCGGCAAAGGCTTCCTCATAATGGTTCCGGCGTGGTGGTCAAAGATGACCTGGGAGAGTTGGTTCCGGTGAAAGCCAACGCCGAGTTGATGAGCTGGGTAGTGGAGAACCTCCTGAAGAACTCGCTGGAGGCGGTCGATCCAAAACGAGGGGTGATCAGCGTGTCCACTCGTCTACACAGCCAGAAAAAAGCGATCTGCATAGAGGTAACGGATAACGGAAGGGGGATTCCGCCCCGACTCCAAAAGAAAATCTTCAGGCCCGGTTACACCACCAAGAAGAGGGGGTGGGGATTGGGGTTGTCGCTGGCAAAGAGGATAATCGAAGAGTACCATCTGGGAAAGATTTTCGTGAAGGAGTCCGTCCCCAGCCAAAAAACCACCTTCGCCATGATCATACCGGTTGAATGAGAGACGATCCATCCCGCTTCACCTCCGCGGAAGGAACTCTCCCAATATTTCGCGCTCTTTTGGTGTATAGAAATTCGATGGACAATAATACCCCAGACATGGTGTCTTGCCTCCGGGGTCCAATCTTCCAACGTTCAGCAGTGACGCTTAAAGCTCCGCATAGATGAGTAGAAAAGACTTATACCTGGTTCTTCTCTCCGCCATCTTGTTTGCCGCCTCGTTTCCCCCCTCGCCGGCGGGGTTCGTGGCATACTTGTCCGTGGTTCCGTTAATAGCTGCCCTGGAGAACAAAAGCCCGCCGGGCGCTTTCGGGATGGGCTACATTTTTGGACTGGTTTCCAACTCCCTTTTGCTTTTCTGGGTGGGATGGGCCACGGTGGGCGGAACCATCGCTGCCCTGCTGCTGCTTTGCCTGTACACAGCCTTTGCCTGCTGGTTTTACGCCTTGGTGCAGAGAAGATGGCAGGAGGGCGCGGTCTTTTTCTTTCCGTTTATATGGGTGGCCATGGAGTATGCCCGGTCCTTGACCCAGATGTCGTTTCCCTGGCTCAACCTGTCGTATACCCAGACGTATTACCTGAGGCTGATTCAATATGCCTCCCTGTGGGGCAACTATGCCGTCTCTTTCTGGATACTGTGGCTGAACCTTCTGGTGTACCTTCTGGTTCGCCGCAGGCGCGGCTGGAAGACGGCCACCATCCTTTTTGCCATTCTGATGATTTTGCCATATATTTACGGAAGCTGGGCCATGTCCGAAAGAGTTGAAGGCGAGCAAATGAAGATAGCTTTGCTGCAGGGGAATATGGAGCCGGAGGTCAAGTGGGATGAAAGCCTTCTGGATTACAATATTCAGACCTACATTGACATGAGTGGAGAAGCAGCCAGGGAGAGCGTGGATTTGATCATCTGGCCGGAGACAGCCGCTCCCTGCTATCTGACCGCAGAGAAAGTTTATCTACAGAACGTGCAAAACACCTGCGACCGTCTGAACGTTCCTCTATTGGTGGGGACCAACGATTACGAGGTGAAGCCCGATGGAACGCTCAAGTACTACAATTCCGCGTTCCTTTTCACACCCGGCGGCGGATATCCCGCCGTGTACAACAAAATCCATCTGGTGCCGTTCAGCGAGAAGCTGCCTTATGACGAGTACCTGGGCATCACCAAAAGGATTCAGCTGGGGCAGTCGGATTTTTCCAACGGCGAGGATTATACAATCTTCGAGATACCTCAGGGGAGATTCGCCACCCTGATATGCTTTGAATCGGTCTATCCGGGTCTGGTCAGAGATTTCGTCAACCGGGGGATCAATTTCCTGGTGAACATAACCAACGACGGCTGGTTCGGAAAAACCCACGGGCCATTTCAGCACGCCCAGATAGCCGTTTTCCGTGCCGTGGAGAATCGAATAGCCATTGCCCGCTGTGCCAACACCGGCGTCTCCATGTTCATCGATCCTTACGGACAGGTGAGAAAGCCGACCCGGATATGGGTCCGAGATATGGTGATAGACAAGATTCCCTTGAAGCAGCCGGGGGACGCCGGATGGCACAAGGAGACCTTTTACGCCAGGTATGGAGACTGGTTTGCTCAGGGCTGCTTTTTGATCGCCTTGGTCGCAGTCTTGATGGCCCTGGTCCGAAAATCAACAGGAACATGAATCCAGGCGATCTTCCATCATTCCTGATATGAGAATCGCAAGAAGATGTTTGTTGACATGCCTCACCTTTTCGGTGCTGGTTGAGATTTGCTTTGCAGCAATAGGCGACTGGACCACTTACACCAGCATGAACGAGATCAACCGGGTCCACCTTGCAGGGGGCCAGCTATGGTGTGCCACCACCGGCGGAGTTGCGGTTCTGAACACCGGTGACGCGACGGTGGCCACGTTTACCAACGTGGATGGATTGGGCGGCAACTATCTCTACACCGTGGCCGAGGATGCAGCCGGCAGTTTCTGGTTCGGTGGGCAATACGGAACCCTGACCAAGTATGTGCCGGATGAGAACATCTGGCGGGTATATGGTTTTGTGGACAGGGACGGAAGGAGCTTGCGGATAAAGGACGTGGCCCCGGATGGCGACCAATTGTGGATAGCCACGGACATCGGCGTGTCTTTATTCTTGATATACAAACACGGCGGGGAGATCAAAGAAACCTACCGCCGACTGGGAGAGTCCCTGATGGGTGAAGAGGAGGTCGAGGCGGTCAGGGTTATCGGCGGTCGAATCTGGGCGGGGACCGTGGCAGGCGTGGCCACCGCCAAGAGAGACGATCCGAACCTGCTGGACTTTTCCCGATGGATAGCCTTCACCAAAGAAACCTCGCCGGGTCTCACCGACGACCACGTTCTGTGCATCACGGACATGGATGGAGAGGTTATCGTGGGAACCGAGGGGGGAGTTTTCAGGTTCAATCCTCTTGATTCGACGTGGAACTCGCTGGGGCTGGAGAACCGAAGGATAAGCGATCTGGAGCACCGGAATGGGCTACTTTACGCAGCGACCAATACCGGCTTATATGAACACCAGGGCGACCAGTCGTGGCAGCAACTTCCCACGGACGGTCTCGCCTCGGGATATTTCAATTCGCTGGAGATAGCCGCCTCCGGGACATTCTGGGTGGGAACCGACGGTAAGGGGATCGCTTCGCTGGATAATGGGGAGTGGGACACTTACGTCATCGACGGTCCCCCGGCCAATCTCTTCGTGGACATGGAGGTGGATGACGAGGGAAATCTGTGGTGCGCACAGGAGAGGTTCGGCGCGAGCCTGTTCGATGGCACCAACTGGACATCCCTGGACTCCATCCCCCAGATCGACGGGTTTTGGATCAAGGCGGTGGAAAAGGATCTGGAGGGAAATCTCTGGTTCTCCAGTTGGGGTGGTGGAGTGATGAGACTTGCCCCGAACTCGACCTGGATCAGATATACCGAGCAGAACAGTCCACTGAAAGGCGTGGCAGCTAATCCAGCCTACGTGGTGGTCAATGATATAGCCGTGGACGAGGGAGGAAACAGATGGTTTCCCAACTGGGAGGCCCTGGATTCCACCCGCGTGGTTTGCTCCCCTGCACAAGATGAGACCGCCTGGGTGCTTCTGTATGAGAACGACGGGATAAAATCCCTGCTGATGACAAGCGCCATCGCCCGGGGAGGCCACCTGTATGTGTGCTTCAAGGATTTGGGCCTTGTGGATTACGATTATAACTGGACCGCTCAGAACAAAAGTGACGACAGGGCCACGCACTACACCTCCGAGGATCACCGCCTTTCGGACAACAGCGTGATCACGGCCAACGTGGATAAGGACGGCACTGTCTGGGTGGGAACCTCCCAGGGTCTGGATAGATTCGACCCGGACTGGGAAAGATTCACCTCGGTACCGCTGCCTGATCCTCTGGGGCCTCAAGTGAATCACATTGCGGTGGACGAGAGGAACAACAAGTGGATAGCCACCTCCAACGGACTCGGCGTGATGGACAGCCGGGGCCAGTTCGTTCAAGTCTACACCACCTCCAACAGCAAAATCTGCGCAAACAGCGTGGTCCGGCTGAAAATCGACAGAAGAACGGGTGACGTATGGGTGGGAACCGAAAACGGGCTTTCTCGCTTCGAATCGGGCATCGGCGCACCCGCGAAGGATCTGTCCCAGGTGACTGCCTTCCCCAATCCCTTCGTGATGGAGAGCGGTAACGAGATCCTCACTTTCGACAGACTACCCTACGAGGCCAAGGTTACCATATTTACAGTAGCCGGAGAGATGGTCAGGGAGATAAAATCGGGCGACAAATGGGACGGCAAAAACCAGGCTGGAGAGCCGGTGGCAAGTGGGGTGTATCTTTTCCACGTTCAAGAGCCGTCTGGAAGAAGCGCGGTGGGCAAGATAGCGATCATCCGGAAGTAGGGGGGTCTCTTGAAAAAAAACGTGGGAGCACCAGCTGCCGACCGTTGGCTGAAAAGCTGTTCACCTCAGAATCGGGCACGCTGTCCGCTCCCCCAGTCCTCTCCCGACCGGACCGGGTGAAAGCCAATATCTCTTTTCTGCCCCCTGCACTGCAAATTGTTTGATCCGATGCCACTTATTCTTATCTTATGGCGAGATGAGAATTCTCTTCCTGTCCGACGCCAGGACCTACCATACGCAGCGGTGGGTGAACTACTTCGTCCATCAGGGTCATGAGTGCTTTCTGGCAACTCTGGAGGAGGGCCTCGAGACGGAAGCCGAGGAGTTTCTCATTCCCGGAGGGCTGCTCCCCAATTTTCTGAGGTACCCACTGTCCGCGGGGAGGATAAGAAGCATAGCGGAGAGGATCAAACCGGACCTGGTAAACGCTCATTTCGTGCCCAGCTACGGACTGGTCGGGGCCATGCTGAAATTTCGTCCGCTGGTCGTCTCCACCTGGGGCTCGGATGTCCTGATCTCTCCTGGTAAATCCTGGTTGCACGGAAAGAGGACGCGATATGTTCTGGGAAAAGCCGACCTGGTAATTGCTGACGCCGAAGTGACGGCAGAAGCCATATCCAGGCTCGGTGTAGAGAGAGGCAGAGTGCTGGTGAGCCCTATGGGGATAGAGAGGACCCTGATCCGGATGCCAAGCAGAGAGGAGAAGCCGCATGTCGTGGTACTGAGCAACAGAAAGCTGGAACCCGTATACGACGTGGCTACACTCGTGAAAGCCATTCCTACGGTGATGGAACGGTCGCCAAGGGAAGTGAGATTCGTGATACTGGGCGAAGGCTCGCAGAAGGGACGTCTGCTCAACCTGGCCATCAAGCTGAAGGTGGAGAATCATCTGGAGTTTAAGGGGGTCGTGACCAGGGTCGAACTGCTACGGCTCTATCAGGAATCAGACGTCTATGTGTCCACCTCCCTCTCGGATTCGACCTCTGTGTCTCTTTTGGAGGCCATGAACTTCGGTTTGATCCCCATCGTCACCGACATTCCCGGAAACCGGGAGTGGGTGGAAGAGGGAAACAACGGCTTTCTTTTCTCCACATCCAGCCCCCGGGCCCTGGCGGACAAGATCATTAGCGCTGTGAATCAGCCAGACCGCTGGCCCGCTTTCCGCAAGGCAAATCATGGCATCATACGGCGTAGAGCAGTCTGGGAAGACAACATGAAAGCCGTCGAAGATCGATTTGGCCAGCTGGTAACTAAAGAGCCCTTCCGCACCCGAATATGAGAGACAAGAAGGTGCTTATAATCGCCTACTACTTCCCGCCGCTGGGCATGGGAGGAGTGCAGCGAGTCACCAAGTTCGTGAAGTACCTTCCCCTCTTCGGCTGGAAGCCTTACGTGATGACTATCAGGGAAGTGGGCTACATGGCCAAAGACCCTTCCCTGTTGGACGACATTCCTGGCCAGGCCCGGATTGTGCGCACCGGCTCATTGGACCCGTTGAGAATCTGGTCGATACTGAAAAAAACGTTGACAGCCGAGCCAGGCAGGTCGCGCCCGCTCAAAGCCGATCTCCTGCCGGGAGGGGCTCTACTCTCTTGGCTGCTTCTCCCGGACAACAAAGTCGGCTGGATACCCTTTGCTCTGAGGAAGGGTCTGTCTTTGTGTCGGAGGGAAGGGATCGACCTGATCTTTTCCTCCTCACCGCCGCCGTCTCTGCACCTGACCGGCTATCTGATCGGACGCGTTTCCGGTATCCCGTGGGTGGCCGATTTTCGAGATCCCTGGATCGGCTACAAGCAACAGAGCCTTCCCACCGGGCTTCATCTTCTTCTCAAAAGGAAATTGCAGCGATTGATCATCGACCATGCTGACCGGGTGCTTGTAGCCAACCCCGCCATGCAGGCCGAGTTCAAGAAGGACTTTCCACATGCAAGTAACATTCGTCTTGTAGACCAGGGTTACGACGAAGAGGACTTCGAGGGGATGGCACCCGCGTCCGGGTCCGGGACCTTTACCATCGGCTATCTGGGAACCTTCAGCCCGGACTGCGACCCCGAACCTGTCCTGGCCGCTCTCAGAGAGCTCATGGATCAGAAGCTGGTGCCCAAAGAGAAGATAAAGCTACTTCACGTAGGTCTTTCGCTCAGGATGAATCTGGAGAGGTTAATCCAAAAATACCATCTGCAGGAAGTGTTCGAAGGTAAAGGCTATCTTCCCCACAGGGAAGCTTTAGTTCAGATGAGAAGCTGTTCGGTTTTCCTTCTGGTCACGTCGGATGACCCCCGCGTCTTCCCGGCAAAGGTCTACGAGTATCTTCCTTTCGGCAAGCCGATTCTGTCGGTCGCACCCAAAGAAAGCGAAGTCGGCAGGATGATGTCCGGTATGGGGCTGGGACCTGTGATCTCACCGGAAGATCTTTCCGGGATCAAAGATGCTCTGCTGTTCTACTACAAGAAACATCTCGAGGGCAACTCGCAGCCCAACGTAGATAAGGAGCAAGTGGGAAGATTCAGAAGAAGAGTGCAGACCGAAAGGCTGGCGTCCATCTTCACCGAGATAGCGTGAACTAGATTGTCGAAGGGCCGCCGGATCATCACCGTCCAACTCACGGCACAAAATGGACTTGTCCATTATCATAGTCACGTGGAACTCAAAAGAGTTCGTTAAGAGCTGCCTGGATTCGATCCTTGCTTCCTTGAGCGGCCTGGATGCCGAAATCATCTTGGTGGATAACTCCTCCTCCGACAGGACAGTGAAAATAGTAGAGGAGAACTTTCCTGGCGTGATCCTGATCGAGAATTCGGATAACCTGGGGTACGCCAAAGCCAACAACCAGGGAATCGCCAAATCGCAGGGAAGATACCTGCTTCTGTTGAATCCTGATACCTTGGTTCCGCGGGAATCGCTGGATCTGATGATCAAGTTCATGGAGGCAAGTCCTGAGGCTGGGGCTTTGGGGCCCAGGCTCGTTAACCCGGATGGCAGCGTGCAGCCCTCCTGCAGAGAGTTCCCCGGATTCTCTACTTTACTATGGGAATTCTCTGGATTAAGCAGGCTTTTCCCAAGAAACAGGATCTTCGGCAGGTGGAGGATGGGATACTTTGCTTTTGACCAGCCGCGAGAGGTGGACCAGCCCATGGGGTCCTGTCTGATGCTCAGGAGCGAGGTGCTCAAGCAGGTGGGGCTTTTCGACGAGGGCTTCTCCATGTTTTTCAACGACGTGGATCTGTGTCACAGAATGAAAAGTGCAGGCTGGAAGATATTCTTCTATCCGAATGCGCAGGTGATGCATCACAGGGGAGCGTCCACTGGCAGGGCCAAGCGAAAGATGATCTGGATGTCGCATTTCGCCTTCTACAGGTTTCTCAAGAAGCACAAGACTGGCTTGGCAAATCGAGTTTTGCTTTTTCTACTCCTAATACCACTTTTTCTTTTTGCATTACCCAGAATGGTCGTGAAGAGGTGAATCGGGTCTCGGACGCACGGCAGCTGTAGGATATATGAATCGGCCTCCTCGCCGGAGTTGCTCGACCAATCCTCAAGCCCGCGACAAAAGTCACCCACTGCAAGAGATTTGGGATTGACAAATTCGCAAAACTGGTTATCTTTAAAAGAAGACAGAATTGTTTCTAATTCAAGCATAAGTGTGGGTCCTTTCAGCAAGGTGCTGAACAAGGAAAGCTGTCTGCCCTTTCACGGTAAAGCAAATCTAGCCCCCGCTGACCGATCTGAAATCGAGGAGTTGAAGATGAGACCGAGGTTCTTTTTGCTTATGGTGTTAAGTCTGCTCTTGCTCACCCAAAGCGCCAACCTTGCGTTGGCAGATGACCCTGGAGAGCGGGACACCTGTCGAGTGGGATGTCTTGACGTGACCCTTCCCGACCAGCAGGTGGTGGTCAGCGTCACCGTATACAATGATGAGGACCTGGGCGGACTGGCAGTACCACTGCTATTCGGCCGTCCCGGCCTGGACGGGGTCTGCGATTCGGTCAGTTTCGTGGGGACCAGAGTCGACTATGCGGACTATCTTGGAGCAAGCGTTGATACCACAAACTACAAACTGGTCTTCTACGCGGTTTTCATCGACTCCGATTTGATCGCAGGGGACGGCGTGGTGGCCAATCTGCACTTCACCACCGGATTGGGGTGGGACTCCACCGTCTGCTTTCAGATTGACACCACCTTCTTCGCGCCCACCACGGTTCTGGAGTTCACCCCTCGCGCCACAGGCCAGGCGCTTCATCCGGAATTTCAAATCGGCTGTCTGGGATCGGGCATCACACCGGTCCCCCAACTGGTAAGCCCTGCCGACGAGGTCAATTTGTGCTCGCCGTTGACATTCGACTTCGTGTGGTCAGACGGAGGCGAAGCTCTCTTCTACACGCTGGAATTCGCCGCGGATTCCGAATTCATCAACGGCCTTGTGACCATCGACAACCTGGAGGACACCACTTACAGCGTCACGCTGGCTCGAGGGACGTACTATTGGCACGTCAAGTCGAACAATCGTTGCGGAGAGGAGAGTTTCTATCAGGATTCGCCTTTCAGCTTCACAATCTACCACAGCGGTGACGCAACCAACGACGGAACGATAGACCTATCGGATGCCATCTGGATCTTGAACTATCTTTACAAGAGCGGACCAGAGCCGGATCCTCTGGAGAGCGGAGACGCCACTTGTGACGGCTTGGTCGATCTGGCTGATGCCGTAAGGTTGCTCAACTATCTCTTCAAAGCTGGTCCCCCTCCCTGCTGCCCGTGACACAAGGGCAATCCGGACGACTTCAGGACAGAGGCGATTCACCCAAGAGTCGCCTCTGCTTTTTTCATGTGCGGGAAACGTCACTGGGCAGAAAACCTTTTCATTCGCTTGTGGGATTGTGTATTATTGTCAAAAGGGCCAGGCAAGCGGGATGATACACGTTCGAGCGACGGCAATGTGTTCGGATCGGGATCGAAGGAGGAAGACCGCCTTCGGACGGTAAGGAATGTCGATGACCAGCCAACTCAAAGAGGCACTGCTTTACGACAGGCTCGCCGATGGCAAAGTCAGGTGCAATGTCTGTCAGCGAAGATGCAATGTAAAGCCGGATGGGTTCGGATACTGCTACACTCGAGTCAACAGGAAAGGTAAGCTTTACTCTCTGGTCTACGCCAGGGTCGCCTGCTCCATGATCTCGCCCATCGAGAAGAAGCCTCTGTTTCACTTTCACCCGGGAAGTTCCTGGCTGTCGCTGGGAACCATAGGGTGCAACTTCCGTTGTCCCGGCTGTCAGAACTGGGACATTGCTCACGCCAGGGCTAACTTGAATGATGGCAAAGTCGAGTACTTGAGTCCCCGGGACTCGGCGGAGGCGACCAGAGCGCGCAACTGCAAAGGTATCTCCTGGACCTACAACGAGCCCACCATCTGGTTTGAGTATACTTTGGATAGCGCAAAGCTGGCCAAGCAGAGTGGTCTTCTGACCAACTACGTGACCAACGGCTTTATCACCCCAGAAGCGCTGGATGAGATCGGCCCGTATCTTGACGCCTTTCGCGTGGATATCAAGGGATTTTCCAAGAAGCTTTACGAGAGGATGTGTCATGTGGACGATTTCAAAGGAATCCTTGAGGTGGCTGAAAGAGCAAAGAAGAAGTGGGATATGTGGGTGGAGATCATAACCAACGTGACTCCAGGGTACAACGACGATGAGACTCAGTTGAGAGACATTGCCTGCTGGATTAAGGACGACCTGGGAGAATTCACTCCCTGGCACGTGACCCAGTTCGTTCCCCATCTGGAATTGTCTGACCTGCCGGCCACTCCGGTGTCAACACTGGAACGGGCAAGAGAAATCGGGTTGAACCAGGGCCTGAAGTACGTGTATCTGGGCAACGTATGGGGCCACCCGGCAGAAAACACATATTGCCACAACTGCGGGGCGCTTTTGATGGAGAGGCGCGGATTTGGCACTCTTCGAAATGAGATGCAGGACGGGCGTTGCCCGGACTGCCGCACGGTGATACCGGGAAGATTCGCGTAGACTTTCAGTTCGCGTGGGATCCTGTCAAAGGCAACTGCGGATCACGAAAGATGACCGAATGCGTTAATTGTGGAAAGGCTTCGCCACTAGTTTCCGAGGCTTTGCAGGTCTGTCTCGACTGCATTCGAGACGATTTCGGCAAAGTGTCCGGTCTTGTTCAAAGGGTTCACGCACGGTCTCGCATGGAATTCGACCTGCCCACAAAGCCACCCAGAGCTTCTCAAGGCACTCAGTGCACCCTGTGTGTAAATGAATGCACGATTCCTGACGGTCAGGGCGGCTATTGCGGACTCAGAAGGAACAGGGAGGGAAAAGTCGTCGGCGGAGGAAAAGACGAAGGAAACTTAAGCTGGTATTACGATCACTTGCCCACCAACTGCGTGGCCGATTGGGCTTGCGCCGGAGGATCAAACGCCGGTTATCCGGAATTCTCCTTCTCCCGCGGGCCAGAGTACGGGTACAAGAACCTGGCTGTATTCTATCAAGCCTGCTCGTTCAATTGTCTTTTCTGCCAGAACTGGCACTTCCGCAGACAGGTCTATTCCAGAAGGAAGACGACAGCGGAACAGCTGGCAGATGCAGTGGATGACAAGACCTCCTGCATCTGCTATTTCGGAGGCGATCCTGCGCCCCAACTTCACCATGCCATTGAGGCGTCCAAGATAGCCTTGGAAAAAGGCCAGGGAAGGATTCTGCGCATCTGCTGGGAGACCAACGGTGCTATGAACTCGAAGCTTCTGGAAAAGATGGCAGACCTGTCTTTGAAATCCGGAGGCTGTATCAAGTTCGATCTGAAGGCGTTCGATGAGAATCTCAATATCGCCTTGTGCGGAGTGACGAATAAGAGAACTCTGGCGAATTTCAGAGCACTGTCGGAAATGCTCAAAGCCAGGCCGGACCCCCCGTTTCTTATCGCCAGCACACTGCTGATTCCCGGCTACGTCGACAAAGAAGAAGTATCAAAAATCGCTGGCTTCATTGCGGGCCTGGATGACAGTATCCCTTACGCCCTTCTGGGCTTTTATCCACAGTTTCACATGTCCGATCTCCCCGTCACGTCCAGAAGACACGCGGAAGAATGCAGGATGGCCGCGGAGGAAGCGGGCTTACGCAAAGTGAGAATCGGCAACCTTCACCTGCTGGGCAACGACTATTAGATGGGTCGAATGTAGCGTCCGAGCTTGCCCTGAACCGTCCGGTTCAGGGCTTGCCTCGGACGAGGGAAATCTAGGCACATCCGTTTTGGGGTGCCGGTCCTCCCTTGTACAGGTAGTTGAGTAGATAAACGGCATCGGAAAGGTCGATTACGCAATCCGCATTGGCGTCGGCGGCGGCCATAGGGACCGGAGCCGGCCCGCTTTTGTAAAGGTAATTGAGGATGTATATGGGATCTGCCACATCTATCACCCCGTCGCCGCTGGCATCACCCGCCACGTAGCTGCCCTGGAGAGCCAAGAGCGCGGCCTCAACAGCGTTGACCCGGCCATGACCCAACTGGGTACACTTGCCGCTCACCGGATCGTAGTAGTAGCCCCCCACCTGTTCGGCGGTTTCCTCGATTACCTCCCGAACCTCTGAAGGAAGTAAGGAGCCGTCAATGGAAAGGATCAAAGCAGCCAGCCCTGCCACCATAGGGGATGCCATGGACGTGCCGGCACAGTAACCGTAGTTCTGGGAGATACCGTAGTCGTTCAAGGTAACGTAGTAGTTAGGCATGGTTGAGTAAATGTCGTCCGCATCGTACGGGGAGCCAGATCCGCCCGGCGCTGCCACGGTCACCTCACTTCCTATGCTTGAAAAGGCGGAGACATGGTCGGTGGGATCTGTCGAGGAGACGCAGATAACGTTGTCGTACGAGGCGGCGTAGGCACCCGGGTAGCTGACCGATCCGCCCCAATTGTTCCCGGCGGCTGCCACCAGCAGAACGTCGTGTGAATCGGCATGGGCCACGCCGTGCTCTTTGGTGGCCGAATGAGAGCCTCCGCCGCTGTAATTGACCAGATCGGCCCCACAGTTTACCGAGTAGATCATTCCATCCCGGAAATTCTCGTGCGATCCGGAGCCGTAGGCATCGAACACCTGATTCACCAGAATCTTGCAGTTCCAGCACACTCCCGCCACCCCAACTCCGTTGTTGGTCTCGGCCGAGATTATTCCTGCCACGTGAGTTCCGTGGCCGTTTCTGTCTGTCACCCCTTCCCCATCCTCTGTGATGTCGCTCCCGACAACTATCTTGGATCGGTCGTCCAGATCGGGATGGGACAGGCGTCCTAGCTGCATGGGAATGCCTGAGTCCAGAACGGCGACCATGACGGCTGAACTCCCCGTCGAATTGTCCCAGGCTTCAGGAGCGTCAATGTCAGCATCAGGCGTGCCGCCTGGCGGATTCTGGCCCACGTTGTGCAGGCCCCATTGCTTCTGCGCCGTATACTCCGGATCGTTCGGATGCAGGCAGAGACGGTCGATCATGTTCGGCTCCACGTACAGAAAAAAACCTGTCTTCTGCATGCTTTGTATGATCGGAAAGATGTCCGTCCCTTCAGCCAGACAGATTTTGCCAAAACCGAAGCGATCTATCTCTCTTGTCAGGTTCAGGTTGTTCTGCTCAAGATAGATTTCGACCTCAGAGGGGTCCTGCCCGTTCCAGATCATGAAGAGGATTTCACCGTCCACGTACTCGATGCTCTCCCCGTTTAAAGTCCCGCTTAGAATCTCCTTGCCCAGAAACTGATCGCACCAAGTTACAGATGGAAGCAGAAAAAAAACACACAGCCCCACCGCCAGAAACAGATGTCTCCTGCAAATCATATATCCTCCGCTTCGGAAAGGTGAATGCTGGAGGTCCCGGTCTGCTCGAACCCCGTGACTCCGACTCTAATATACTTCTTCCTCGGGATTTGTCAATCAGCCGAATGAAGTATTTACAGTGCAGGCTGTATCCCGGGCAGGCCGAGAACTCTGAAGGCCCAGTAGTCTGCGCGAGAAAGCCCAATGTATGACCTGCAAGCAGACACGCGCAGTTGGAGTTCTCCCGAATTTTCGACTGGGGATCTTGGGAATTGGAAAGAATGGATAAGGGCAGGTCTGGAGCCGCGATTCTACCCCGACGAAGAGAGGTTAACGGGCTCCCCTTTTGCGAAGAACTAAACAGAACCGTTGCCGTCCACCACCATCCCATCTCTCAGCTTTATGATGCGATGGGTTCTTCTGGCTATTTCTGTGTCATGAGTGATGACTATGATGGTATGCCCCTGTTCTCCTAATTCCACGAACAGCTTGATTATCTCCGCACCTGAGGCTGAGTCCAAGTTTCCGGTGGGCTCATCCGCCAGGATCAGGCGCGGCCTGTTAGCTAAGGCACGGGCAATGGCCACCCTCTGCATCTCGCCGCCGGAGAGCTCTGTCGGCTTGTGATCGGCGCGGTCTCCCAGGCCGACCCGCTCCAGCAGTTCCATAGCTCTTTGCTTTCTCTTCTTTGTGGCCACGCCGCCGAAGATCAAGGGCACCTCCACGTTTTCAAAAGCGGTGGCATAAGGGAGCAGGTTGAAATTTTGAAACACGAAGCCCACCTTTTTGTTCCTGATCTCCGCCAGCTCGTTGGGGCTTAAACTCTCCACCTTTTCTCCATCCAGGAAGTATTCTCCGGAGGTGGGGGTATCCAGGCAGCCCATCAGGTTCATCAAAGTGGACTTGCCTGACCCGGAGGGCCCCATGATTGCCACAAACTCCTTCTCCCTGATGACCATATCCACGCCCCTCAGAGCTTCCACCTCGATCTTTCCTGTGGAGTAAACCTTGCGAATCTTCTTCATGTCAATCATCGCACCAACCTCATTCTCAGTCTGACTTTGTCCAATCCTGTCCCCGGTCAAACCGGCTTGCGTCCAAGTGACAGGTTGTGCAGTCTATTCGTATCTCAACGATTCCACCGGGTCCACGCTGGCCGCCCTACGAGAGGGGAAAATCCCCGAAAGCATCCCGATGATTCCCAGGATCAATGACGTGACCACCGCGATCTCCAAAGAGATGACCGGCTTGCCCAGCCACTGGGCCCAGTCCGCCTCGAGAGGGATGGCGCCCCAGATCTTGACGATCACCACGGAGGAGAATACGCCCAGCACTCCGCCCAGAATGGTGATGATCAATGACTCCAGGAGGAACTGGCTCATGATGTGGAGCCGTTTTGCCCCCATGGCCATCTTCACCCCGATTTCTCTGGTCCGTTCCTTGATGGCCACGTACATGATGTTGGCCACGCCGATGCCCGCGATCAAAAGCGTCATACCGCCGATGATTCCCAAGAATATCTGAAAGCCGACCAGCATCCGGTTGAAGACCTTCTGTCCTTCGATCACGTCCCACTCCCATAGAGCCTCCGAGTCTTCCGGATCGAACTTGTACTTTCCTCCCAGAATTTTAGAGACCTCCTTCTTGACTGCCTCGATCTGTTCGGGGTCCTTCGGCTGGTAGACCATATTCTGCAGGTACTTATGGCCCCACATGGCTTTGAAGGTCGTCGCCGGAATGGTGGCCTTGTCCCAGTCCGGCCCGTTATACATCCCCATCTGTATCTTGTCTATCATAACACCGATGACGGTGAAGGGAATGTTGTTGATGATCACGATCTGGCCTACGGCATCTCTTGGTCCGAACAGCCGCTCCTTGAGCTTGTGTCCCAAGAATACCACTCGCCTTCTGTATTCCATGTCCAGATCGTTTATGAATCTCCCGCCCGCCTGGGAGTAATGTGCTCTCATCTCCTCGTAGCAGGGATAAACTCCGTTGACCCTTTCTGAGACCGTATTCTCCTTGTAGGTCATGGACACTCCCCACCGGTTGTATTCGCCACCCACTTCTTCCAGCTCCGGCACCTTTTTCTTGAGAAATTCGATGTCCTCGTCCACAAAGCGAATCCTTCTCCCTTTTCCCAGGCCCTGGTAAGGTACCGACGTCTGTCCGCCCCACATCACCACTATGTCTTTTCCCAAGCCGTGACGGGCCTTGTTCAGTGATCTTTTCACTCCCTCTCCGAACGCCAGAAGCATCACGATGGAGATGGTACCCCAGACTATGGCCATGAGGGTGAGGGTAATCCTCTTCCTCTGCTTTTTGAGGTCCCGGAGGAAAAGCCTGAATATCAGAAATCCTTTCATATGGCCTATCCGCTGCTGTTGGTGGCCACAGACCTTAGGCTGCGGCCACCGGATTTAAAATTCCTACTGCAATTTCAGCGCCTGCACCGGGTTTAGATTCGCCGCTCTGCGCGCCGGAAAATAACCCGAGATCAACCCCACCAAGCCCAAGATGCCGATGGCTATCAAGGCCGAAGACGCCGTAAACTGGGGCGTTCCCAGGTACTCCTGGAGGTTGAACAGCGGAAAGATCTTCACGACCGCAAGAGAAAAGAGAAACCCCATGGTGCCGCCCACAAAGGTTATCACCAGAGTCTCGAAGATGAACTGGGAGACTATGTGAGCCTTTTTGGCACCTAGGGACATCTTGATGCCTATCTCCTTGGTCCTCTCCTCCACCACCACGTGCATGATGTTGGACACCCCGATTCCTCCAACAATCAGGGTGGCGGTCCCGATCAGCACCAGAAAGACCCTGAAGGCAAGAAAGAAGTAAGTCAGGAACTTGGCCATCTCCGTGGTGTCCCACATGGACAGAGCTTCCTTATCCTCCGGGTCAAACTTGTATTTCTTGCCCAGGACCTTATACACCTTCTCTTTGACCGGTTCAGTTTGTCTTGGGTCTTTCGGCTTGAATATAATATCGTGCACATATCTATATCCGTACATGGCGGCGAAGGTGGTGGCGGGTATGAATGCCTTGTTCTCGTCCCGGCCGCTGTAACTGGAATCCTGCTCCTTCTCCTTCATTACGCCGACCACCAGGAAAGGTACGTTGTCGATTATGATGTACTTGCCGATGGCCTCCTCTTCGCCAAACAGATCCTTTTTCAATTGATCCCCGATGAAAACCACTCTTCTTTTGTTCGCCAAATCGATCTTGTTGATGAATCGCCCTCCGAGTTCCGCAAATATGTTCCTCATCTCTCCGAAGATGGGGTAGATCCCCACCATGTTCTGGGTGACGGCGTTATCCTTGTACTTCATATGGGTGCTCCACCGGGAGTACTCCGGGCTGACTCCCGATAATTCCCTGATCTCCCTTTTCAGCAGGTCCGCATCCTCCTCCCTCAGAGGGATAGGCCGTCCCTTGCCGAAACCCTCGAAGGGCTTGCTGGTTCGACCTCCCCACAGGATCACGATGCTCTCCCCCAGACCGTGCATCTGCCTCTGGTTTTCGGCATGAATTCCCTTGCCGATGGCCAAAAGGAGAACCACGGCCGTCGTTCCCCAGGTGATCCCGAAGATGGTGAGGAAGGTTCGCATCTTCTGGGACCGCATGTCCCTCAGGAACTGGCCCAAGTACATCACCGGCTGCATCTTTAGGTTATCTCCTTGGGAGGCTTTTCCACCAGTATGTCCCCCTCGTTGAGCCCCTCCGTGGCCTCAATGTTCAGACCGTCGGAAAGACCGGTCTGAATCACCCTTCTCTCAATCTCGCCAGTGGTGGAGTCTTTAACTTGGACGTAGGTCGTGTCTTCGACGAACTCCACCAGCCTTTCCGGTATGATGAGAATATCTTCCTTCTTCATTATGATGACGTCCGCGTTGGCAGAGTATCCGGCCCTTAACATGGAGGGGCCTGTCTGGGTGATCTTGATTTCCAGATCGAACAGAGTCGAATTCTCTTCCTTCCTGGCTTTGGGGGATATCTTGTATAGAACGCCCCGGATTGTGTCGTTGGGAAGGGCCCCCACCTTCAATAGTGCGGACATTCCCTCCGCCAGCTTGCCCACGTCGATCTCATCCACCGTTCCCCGGAAGATCAACTCGTTCATATCGGCCAAGGTGAAAAGCTCTGTACCCGCCTGGTAGGAGGTCAGCGGCACCACCGGATCGCCCACGTTTATATTCCTCTCCAGTACGGTTCCTTCAATGGGGGACTTTATCACCGACTCCACCCTCTTGCCGGCGATGTTCACCCTGCCGCGTTCTATCAGAGACAGCCTTTCCCGGGACAACTTGAGCCTCAGCTCGGCTTCGCCGGCGCCGCGCGAGGTCCGGTCATATTCCTGCTGGGAGACCAGCTTCTTGGCTAGAAGCTCTTTGATCCTCTCGAAGTCCTTTCTCTGGTTCTCGTAGTTGACCGAATCGATCTCCACCTGTCTTTTGGCTTCTGCGTACTCCAGCGGAGTGGGATCGGGCCGAATCTCCACCAGCAGATCGCCCTTTCTGACCGAATCGCCCATCTCCACATGGACCGTCTTGACGATCCCGGAGATCTTGGACTTGACCGAAATCTGGTTCTTGGGCTCGATCTGCCCTATGGCTACCGCCTTGTCGACTATGGTCCCCATTTCCGCCCGGATGGAGTTGTTGGGTTGCTGCTTTTTGCCCGATCCTTTGAGCCCCATGAAGATAAAGACCGCCACGATGATTACCGCACCGATTATTATGAGCTTCTTCCTCATCTTACATCTTCTCCTCTGTTTGGATTAAGGCACCAAGAGGCTGCATTCCCCTTCGGTTTTTGGACTTACACTTATCTTACGAAATTCGCCGGGTGATGTTTCAACACTCATTTGACCCGGCCCGGCCGCAGGTCCAAGGCGGTCAGCTTCCTCCCCACAGGAGTTGGATCGTCTCTGCTCCGATTCGATTCCTGGAGCTCTTCTGATTACGAAGCAGGGGCCGGGATTCCGGTTTCTATGAGATTTTCCGAGCGGGCGAAGGCGTTGGGTAGCCGTTCGGATTGCTATTGCCTTTTTATACAACGGATTATGGGGCTGGCGAGCAATCCGCTCCGCAGATCCGGGAACAAGTATTCTGCTGAAGGCTGATACATTCGGGCAAAACTGTTGTTGACAATTCTCCGGGTTGAGCTATATTAAAC
This sequence comes from uncultured Ignavibacteria bacterium, assembly GCA_964345305.1. Taxonomy (GTDB): domain Bacteria; phylum Zixibacteria; class MSB-5A5; order MSB-5A5; family SM1-73; genus SM23-73-3. The sequence goes on from CAYFQZ010000319.1 coordinate 22,978, forward strand.
TAGGAGGCTGTATTACTTTAAGCAGGTGAACGCAGCGTCGAGAATCAATGAAGCTTTCGTTTCTTTCCACAAGAAAGGGGGAAGGACATTCGGCCCTTTTCTTTTGCCACACTTTTCGTATTGTATACAGCATAGTGCGTTAACAGTATGAGAAAAAAACGGTTGCGAACCTTTCAATCCCGAAGGAGAATCACATGAAAAAAGCGATTCTGCTTTCGTCTGTTCTGGCCCTGTTTGTTTTCTCCTTTGCCTGGGCATACAGCTCAAATCAGGGAGCCCCGGATGCGGTAAAGGCGGAGTTGATCTCTCAGGATGCATCCAAGGTCAGAGTTAAACTGACGGTCCCCGAGGTTCAGGTGGAGGATAAGCTTGTGGAGGGAGAGACTTATCAGTTACTGACCCTGCAGGGCGGAGGATGGCTCACCCAGGTGGGAGATCCGCAGGTTCCTCTGTTCTGCCGCTTTGTGGCCCTGCCGCCCCACTCGGGAGTGAGGATAGAGGTAATCGATCAGGAGACCGAGGTGCTCTCCCGTACTGTCAGGGTCTATCCCTTCCAGAAGCCCCCTGTCCGTGGCGAGAATCAAGAGCCGCAAGCTTTCCAGTTGAACCAGGAGACCTACTCGCAAAACCGAGCCTTCCCCGGCGATCTGGTTGAGGTGGGGGAGATATCCATTCTAAGGGACCTGCGACTGGCACCGATTAAGTTCTTCCCGGTTCAGGTCAACCCCGTCACCGGAGAGGTGACCGTCTGCAAACGCATGGTGGTAGACATACACTTCGAGGGAACCGGTGAGAATCCCCAGCTAAATCCAAGAAACGTGCTTACCAGATCCTTTGTGAAAATCTATGAGCAGTTCGTCCTTAACTTCGATCAGGCCAAGGGTGGAAAGGACCTGGTGGACGGCTCCTACCTGATCATAACCTATGACAGCTTTCACGATCAGGCTCTTCCTCTGGCCGAGTCCAAGAGCAGGAGGGGGATCTCCACTCATCTGGTCAACAAATCCAGCGTGGGAAGCTCCAATACCGACATATACAATTACATATACGACGCATACCAGAACTGGCCCGACCCGCCGGAGTACGTCGTGCTGGTGGGTGACGTGCAGCAGATTCCCACCAACAACGGCTTATCGTGTATCACTGACCACAAGTATGTAACCGTGGACGGCTCGGACTATTTTGCGGACATTCACATCGGACGCATCTCAGTCCAAAACGAAAGTGATGCAGCTCACGTCGTCGCCAAAACCTTGAACTACAGATATGCCCCTTACGTTGGGGAGACTGAGTGGTTCATGAGAGGGATGACCATCTCAGGCAGCGATTACGTCGACGACTACAATGCCCTCATATGTGGCCGATACATGGTCGACTATGCCGGCTTCACGTATTTCGACTCCCTGTGGGCGTCGAGAGGCATGGCTACCGTCACCCAGATAACCAATCGTCTGAATCAAGGACGTAGCTGGTTGGCTTATTTTGGGCATGGCGGACCTACCTCTTGGGTTTCGACCTCCCCAAGCTTCACCAATTCCCACGTTGACGCTCTGAGCAATGGGGAGAAGCTGCCGGCGATATTCGATGTGGCGTGCGACAACGGCTCGTTCGATTATTCCGGGGATTGCTTTGCCGAGAGATGGATAAAGACCGGCTCGGTGGGAAACGAGAGGGGAGCCATAATAATCTGTGCCTCCACTCGCGGTTCCGCGTTCTTCTATTCGGACACCATGGGAAGGGGAACCTATGAGGCGTATTTCAAGGACAGCCTGTTTCATTTCACCCCGGCGGTGAACCAGGGGAAGATGAAGATGTACACCTACTTCCCGGAAGGACCCGGTGGCACCACCGAGAGAGAGATGCAGATGTACACCACCTTCGGTGATCCGGAGCTGGATCCCTGGACCGCCGTTCCCGAGAGTCTGGTGGTGACCCATCCCGACTTCGTGCTAATTGGAGTTGGAGGTTTCACCGTGACCGCCCAGCTCTTTGGAGAGCCTATCGAAGACGCATTGGTCTGTGTGATCAAGAACACCGAGATATACGAAAGCGCCCGGACCGGACCGGATGGGGAGGTTACGTTTGACATCACTCCGGAGAATCCGGGGTTCATGGACGTCATCGTAAGTGCCCACGATGCATACCAGTATGAGACTACGGTTGAGGTAATCTCTCCGGCAGGACCCTACATGGTGTACGTCGGCTCGGAGATCGATGACGACAACACGGGCGAAAGCCAGGGTGACAGTCAAGGAGACGTGGACATCGGCGAGACTATTGAGCTCCCGGTCATGCTCAAGAACCTGGGCGATTCCACCGGGATTCAGGTTGACGCTACGCTATCCACCACCCATCCTCTTATAACCATCACCGACAACTACGAGCAATACGGCGACATCCTCTCTGGAGATTCGGCCTTCTGCCTGGACGACTTCGATTTCCACATTTCTCCGCAGACACCGGACGGAGAAACCGTCACCTTCAGCCTGGAGATAACCGCTCAGAACGGGAGCGGACCGTGGAGCTATCCATCGCTTGAGGTGGTGGTCCATGCCCCGGTTCTGGCTCATAAATCCAGCATCACCGACGACATCGGCGGCGACGACGATGGCAAACCCGATCCGGGTGAGGTTTGTGTCATGAACCTGATTCTTGAGAACACTGGAAGCCAGGGGGCCACCAATGTCCAAGCCGACTTAAGTTGCGACGATTCCTATGTTACGTTGATGTCCACCAGTTCAGAATACCCAGACATCCCGCCTGGAGGAAACGGAACCAGTTACTCGTCCTACCAGTTCCAGACGAGCAGCGATTGCCCCCAGGGCCACGCGGCCGAATTCACTCTGCAGGTGAATGCCTGGGGTGGTTATTCCGTGGCCGCCACGTTCCAGTTGATCATCGGGCAGAGGCCCATCCTATTTGTGGATGATGACGGCGGAGATTTCTACGAGAGCTACTTCTTCTACGCTCTGGACTCGGTCGGCTTCAACTACGACGTTTGGACCCATGCGACCGAAGGATATCCGCCGGATACACTGCTGGAACTCTACCAGGTGGTGGTATGGAGCACGGGTGAAGATTACGGCAGCCTCTCTAATCCCAAGACCCTGGATACGACGGATCAAGCACTTTTGATGAGCTTTCTGGACGATGGAGGAAGGCTCCTGCTCTCCAGCCAGGACTTTCTGCTGGACAACAGCACTAACACCTTTATCACCGACTACCTGCACTTGGCAGGGCATGACGACGACGAAGCAGTAACCTCTGTTGCCGGTGTGACGGGGGACACTATCACAGACGGGATGTCCATGAGCTTGAGCTATCCCTTCTGGAATTTCTCGGATCACGTGGTGCCGGGTCCGGGTGCTGCCGGCATCTTCTATCAGACCAGCAAAGGCATGGCATCCCCCAGAGTCGGAGTTCAGCTGGATGAGTATCCGCAGGCTGGTGCAGGCGCAAACCCGGTCAACTACTGCGCCGTGCGTTATCCGGACTCCGGCCCTTCAGTTTACAAGGTTGTCTTCATGGCCTTCCCCTTTGAATCGGTACCCCAGGCCGGATCCTATCCCGACAACTCATACACGCTGATGCGCAGGATCATGAGCTGGTTCGGCCTCGGCCGCACGTCTTCGGTGATGCACGGGGATGCGAACGGGGATGAGGTGATAGACCTGGCGGACGCAGTCCACCTGCTCAATTACTTGTTCAAGGGAGATGACCCGCCGGTACCTCTGGAAGCCGGAGATGCCAACTGCGACGGTGTGGTGGAGCTAACGGATGTGGTCTACCTGCTGAATTATCTTTACAAAGGTGGGAATCCCCCGCCCTGTTAATCGGTCGTGACCCGGCCGAAAGGTTCCGAGCCCCGTCTTGTCTCAGGCGGGGCTTTTTCGTCAATAGCCGCTTCGAGTAAGAAGATCTCCTTATACAGAAACCACGGCCGAAGGTGTCCCAAGCTCGGCCTGCTGCCGCGCAGACCAACCTTGCCGGGAAGCCTCCGAAAGACCCGGAGCTTGGTTCTTTGAGGTGTGGCACGGGGTTCAAGAAAGGTTTCTCCAGCGCGGGACGATTCGATTCGGCCTACTTTTGACGCCCAAAAAGCTCAAGGAATAGGCAGAAGTTTCGATAATATAAATGCACTCAGCCCAGAAGGGTGAACCGTATATGCAGACCAACCGGACAGCAGAAAAACCACGTGCGCGACCCAAAGGGCCGCCGACCGTGCTGGTGGTGGATGACGACGACCGCATCCGCTCTCTGCTCATGGATACGCTCTCCGCTCTTGGATACCAGGCACTGGGGGCCAAGAACGGCGAGGAGGCCCTGTCTCTGGTGGAAAGCGACAGTCTGGATCTGGTGATTGCGGACGTCAGGATGCCCAAGATGAATGGGCTTTCACTGCTCAAGAACATAAAAGGCCGAAATCCGCTCCTGCCTGTTTTGATCATAACCGGATACAACTTCACTTATACCAAGGACCAGGCTATGGAGAGCGGAGCTGACGGTTTTCTGGCAAAGCCTTTCCGCATCGGCAAGATCGAGGAGTTGATGAGGAAGGCCCTGGGGATCAAGGCGGCCAACCAGGAGAAGCCCTATAGGCTCAAGAAAGTCCTGGTGGTGGACGATGACGACCAGCTGCGGGACATGCTGCTGGAGGTTCTGGGCAGCCTGGACTACTTCCCCATCGGGGTCCACGACGGGGAAGAGGCTATAAATCAGCTGCGGGTTCAGGATTTCGACCTGGTCATCTCCGACATCCGCATGCCCAAGATGGACGGGCTGGCCCTGCTCAAGAACATAAAGCAGATGGATTCCAACCTCCCGGTGGTCATGATCACCGCCTTCTCCTCGGCCTGCCCGGCCCAGAAGGCCATGCAGGAAGGGGCGGATGGATACCTAGCCAAGCCCTTCCGCATAGAGAAGATAGACGAGCTGATGCGCGACCTTCTGTTCCGTGACAGGGAGTCGCTGTCGGACTCCTGATCGCCTTCGCTTGATTCTGAAATCTCCCACAAGTCTTAGCCAAACCCGTTTCCCGGATGCGCAGGCGGCGGAGTTTAGGTCTGCTCCCGGCACACCAACCGCCAAGTTCAGCGGGATTTCTCTCAGATTGAAAAAAGTGAAGGTGGTATACTTCCGTGTAGATCAACCTGAGTTCAGCTGACCCGCTGCCGCGGTTGGTTGCGGCAAGGAGGGGAACACTTTTGCGGCGCGCAGCCTGAGGTCCATCCTTTACCACCGGGCCTTACCACAAAGGAGCCCTCAGCAAGATATCCCCAATCCTTTTTGCCTTGACACGGTGGGAAAACCTCCTTATAGTCTCGCTGAAGGGTGGAATCAGACAAACAGGAGCGGTCCATGCCCATCAGCTCAAGAGACGTCGAGTATCTGGCCGGTTTGGCCAAATTGGAACTGGACACAGACGAGAAAATCAGGTTCAAAAAGGATCTGCAAAGGATTATCCAGTACATTGATCCGCTTAGAGAACTGGATACGGACAAAGTTTCTTTGACCTCACATGTGGTCCCTCTGGGAAACATCTTGCGAGAGGATGACATCCGGCCTTCCCTTTCTCAAGACGGTGCCTTGGCCAACGCGCCGAAGAAAAAAGATGGATTCTTCAGAGTGCCGAGAGTGCTCGGTTAGCTGCCTGCCGACTGCAAGATCGCCGGACGATGACTTGAGACTCCAACAATGACGATAATTTTCTGTTGACAAGCAGCGGGTAGTTTCGTAAAATGCGGCTTGAATTTTGACCTTTTTTTGCGTGCGCCCCACTTTTGAAAGAAGATGAGCAAGTCCCGAGTCATCGGAGTAATTCCCGCCAGATTAGGTTCCAGAAGACTTGCCCAAAAGCCTCTGGTACAGATCGATGGAAAGCCTCTGATTCAGAACGTCTACGAATGTGCGGCCAGGTCGAGACTCCTGGATCACCTGGTGGTGGCGACCAACTCCTCAAGGATCTCCGATCTGATATTCGCCTGCGGGGGCGAAGCCTACATGAGCCTGCGAAACCATCTCACCGGATCCGACAGGGTGGCGGAGGTGGCGAGAAATCTCGACTATGACCTGGTCATCAACATCCAGTGTGATCTTCCCAACCTTCCGCCCGGTCTTATCGATCATCTGGCCTCCTCCATGCTCAAGGAGAGGGGCGTATACATGGGCACCCTGGCCACCAGGATAAATGACCCGCTCAAGCTGAGGAATTCGAACGTGGTCAAGGTGGTGACCGATACAGAGGGTTTTGCCCTCTACTTTTCGCGTCATCCGATTCCGTACGTCAGACAGGATCGCCGGCCGGGCCGCGGATCAACCCCAGGCGGCGTCGATCCGAAAAGGTCGCTTTTCTATGAGCACATCGGGATATATGGATTCCGTAAGGACTTTCTGATGAGATTCTCCTCCTGGGAACTGACGCCTCTGGAGAAATCAGAAAAGCTGGAACAGCTGCGGGCTTTGGAGAACGGAGCCAAAATCAAGGTTTACATTACCAAGTACAAACCCGTAACCTTGGACGCGGCCTTGGATCTGAAGAGATTGAGGAAACCGAAAGGAGGGGCGGCGAGGTGAAAAACCAAAAGAAACGGGTCAGGCATATCTTCGTGACCGGCGGAGTGGTCTCCTCTCTGGGGAAGGGCATTGCCTCCGCCTCCATCGGACTTCTGCTCAAGAAGAGAGGGTTGAAGGTCAATCTCCAGAAGTTCGATCCTTACATAAACGTGGACCCGGGCACCATGAATCCCTTTCAGCACGGAGAGGTGTTCGTGCTGGACGATGGTGCGGAGACGGATCTGGATCTGGGGCACTACGAGAGATTCATCGACGAGAATCTGACCAGAGACAATAACCTCACCTCCGGGCAGATATACGACGCCGTCATCGCCCGAGAAAGACGGGGGGATTACTTGGGCTCCACCGTGCAGGTCATTCCCCACATCACCAACGAGATCAAGGACAGGATAAAGAAGGTGGGAAAGATGAACGGGGAGGTGGACGTGGTCATCACCGAAATCGGGGGCACGGTGGGCGATATCGAGAGCCTGCCTTTCTTAGAGTCCATCAGACAGATGGGGCTGGAGTGCGGGCACCAGGGGACTCTGTTCATTCACCTTACCCTGGTGCCTTACATCGATTCGGCCGGGGAGGTCAAGACCAAGCCCACCCAGCACAGCGTCAAGGAACTGCGCGAGATCGGCATTCAGCCGAACATGCTTCTCTGCCGTACGACCCAGCCGCTGACCAGGCAGATCAAGGAGAAAATCGGGCTCTTCTGCAACGTTCCCAGCCAGGCGGTGATTCAGGCCATCGACGTCGACTGTATTTACGAGGTGCCTATCCTTTTCCACAATGAGGGTCTGGACAACCTGATAATCCAGCATCTGGGCCTCAAGTGCGGTCAACTGAAAATGGACGACTGGGTCGGCATGATGGAGAGGATAAAGAACCCCAAGCACCACGTCAGAATCGGAATCTGCGGCAAGTATACTCACCTGAAGGACGCTTACAAGAGCATAATAGAGGCTTTCGTCCATGCGGGGGTGGAAAACGACGCCCGGGTGGAACTGAGGTGGATCGATTCGGAGACCGTCTCTCCTGATAAAGCCAAGGACAAGCTCGGCGATGTAGACGGGCTTCTGATCCCGGGGGGATTCGGAGAGAGGGGCATCGAGGGGAAAATCGAAGCGGCCAGATACGTCCGGGAAAACCGGATACCCTACCTGGGAATTTGCCTGGGTATGCAGTGCGCCGTCATCGAGTTTGCCCGCAACGTGTGCGGCATGAAAGAGGCCAACAGCTACGAGTTCAACCAAGCCACCGAATATCCAGTGATCCATCTCATGCCGGACCAGGAGAAGATCACCGATATGGGCGGCACCTTGAGATTGGGAGCCTATCCCTGTATCTTGGAAAAGAGCAGCCTGGCTCACAAAGCTTACGGCGAAATCAACATCAGTGAGCGACACCGTCACAGATACGAGTTCTATAACAAGTTCAGGGAGCAGCTGACGCAAGCCGGTCTGAAGCTGTCAGGACTCTCACCCGACGGGAGGTTGGTGGAGATCGTCGAGCTTTTGGATCATCCCTGGTTTGTCGCCGTACAGTTTCACCCGGAACTAAAATCGCGTCCCACCAGGGCGCACCCTTTGTTTCGGGGTCTGGTCAAGGCCGCTCTGAGATATGGAAAATCCAAGAGATCGACTGTTTGTGAAGAGGAGGAGCCGATCCAGAAGTAAGTAATGCCGTGCTCCAACTCCTGCCGGGTGTTGACCCCTGAACCCGCACGGTACCATCTGGGGAGCCCGGCCATCCGGCAGGACGAGCTACGGACGATCCCGTCCGGGTCGGAGCAGCTTCCCCTTCATCTTTTCATCTGATCGATAATGCTCTATTTCTGGTCTATCTTAATCTACCTGCTCCTTCTTATCGGCGTGGGAGCCATCCGCTCAAGAAAGGTGAAGACCCAGACCGACTTCATGGTGGCGGGACGGAAACTATCTGCTCCGGTTCTGGTGGGAACGCTCCTGGCCACCTGGATCGGATCGGGAAGCATCATCGCCAGCGCGGGCTTGAGTTACCGCAAAGGCTTTTCGGCCCTCTGGTTTGATGCCGGCGTGTGGGTGGCCATCATAGTCTTGTACTTCATAGCCGGGCGCGCCAGAAAACTTGCCCAGTTCACCGTGCCGGATGTTCTGGAGATCAGATATAACAAGGTTGCTCGCATT
>CAYFQZ010000320.1:0-10615 GCA_964345305.1 uncultured Ignavibacteria bacterium
TTGTCGGTGAGGAATAATCTGAAGAAGTAAGCACATGAGGGACATGTGATTGGTTGGAACCCACGGAAGCACTGGCGCCAAGATCAATATTCTGATGCTTCGGGAATAGGTATTCCCGAAGCTGGGCATCGGCATTTCCAAACACCGATGCATCAAAGTCACCTATCCCTTTATGCTCCCCAGCGGTCTTAGCTGAACGACCTTCTTGGAAATGCCGATGCTATCGACGGCCCTCACCACCTCGTCTATGTTCTTGTAGGCCAGACCGGCCTCTGCCGCCAGCCCGGACATGGAGACAGCCCGGACTACCATGCCTCTCTCCGTCATCTTCTGTCTCAGTTCGGTGCCTCTCACCTTTCTTTTAGCAGCCATACGGGACATGACCCTGCCCGCTCCGTGGCAGGTGGATCCGAAAGTCATATCAAAGGCCTTCTGGGTACCTGCCAGAAGGTAGGAGCTGGTCTCCATGGATCCGCCCACGATCACAGGCTGCCCCACCTCTCGGTACTTCTCCGTCACGGCAGGATGACCAGGTGGAAAGGAACGGGTGGCGCCTTTTCGGTGAACGATGACTTCTTTCTCCTGCCCATCGACGTTATGCTTCTCGATCTTGGCAATGTTATGGGCCACGTCATAGACTATGTGCATTCCAAGATGCTTTGCATCCTTACCAAAGACCTCGCCGAAGGCCTCTCGGATTCGGTGGGTGATCACCTGGCGGTTGGCGAAGGCGGAGTTGGCAGCGCAGGCCATGGCTCCGAAATAGTTCTGTCCCTCCGGTGAGTTGAATGGTGCACAGGCCAGCTCCTTATCCAGTATCTTCAGTCCATACTTCTTCATGGAGTTCAAGAATATCTGCAGGTAGTCTGTGGCGATCTGGTGGCCGAAACCGCGAGAGCCGCAGTGAACCATGAAGAATATGTGGTTGGGGAGGGCAACCCCATAGACCTTGGCTATCTCGGAATCGTATGTCTGCTCGGTGAGGCCCACCTGAACTTCCAGATAGAGATTCCCCGATCCCAAGGTGCCCAGTTGTTCGATTCCGCGAGAGATGGCCTTCTGGCTTACCTTGGTTGGGTCGGCACCCCGCATGCGCCCCCCCTCCTCCACTCGATCAGCGTCCTCTTGCCAGCCGTAGCCGTTCTCGATGCACCAGTCCACGCCTTTAGTCATGACCTCCTTGAAGATGTGCGCTTTTAGCCTAACGAATCCTTTCGATCCGACTCCTGCCGGGACATGCTTGAACATTGCGTCCATCAGCGCGCTCATCTTTGGCTTGACATCTTCCAGCGTAAGGTCGGTGCGAATCAGCCTGACACCGCAGTTGATATCGAAGCCTATTCCGCCGGGTGAGATCACCCCGTCCTCGGTGGAGAAGGCGGCCACGCCGCCGATGGGAAATCCGTAACCCCAGTGTCCATCGGGCATGCACATGGCGTGCCTCTGAATTCCCGGAAGACAGGCCACGTTGGTCACCTGGTTGAAAACCCCCTGGTCCATTATCTCCATCAGTTTCTCCGAGCCGAAGATCCGGGCGGGAACTCTCATTCCCTCTTTCTCGCTGCGGGGAATCTCCCACACACCGTCTTGGATTTTCTTCATCTCCATGATATCACCTCATCTTTCACAGGAAACCTGGCTCCCGGTTATGGCTGGCGGAGCTCGTCTTGAAGCTTGACACTGGCTTCATCGCCAAGGGTTTGCCCAAGAGTATCCTGAGCCGGGCGCTTAAACTTCAAGCCTCCGGGTTCTAAGGCCGATAGGCTTGGCATCGTCCTCAAACCGGACTCGACTCCGAGACTAAGTATCAAGAATGACTTTAGCAGTCCATTTGCCATCCGCCTTCTTCACCTCCAGGAGATGATAGGTCACCGCCTTTACCTCCACCCTTACCCGATGTTTCTTTTGGTCGGCTGGCTCGCCCCATATTGAAGCGGAGAGCCTGTAGACTTCGTCTTTCTCTATGTCTATATCGAATCTGCCAAACAGCATGGACTTGACATCCTTCAGGTATATCAGTTCCGCCAACCAGTCGAACAGCAGCTCCTCCAGGCTGTCACCGGTAAGCTCAACTTGCTCCCTATATTGAGCTGCAATAGCCCTGGTGTCGGCCATAACCTCGAAGGTGGCCTGTGCGCACGTCTGGAACAGCTCCTCCAGGCTATCCCCCTCAGCCTGAAAAGCCGCGTCAGCGATTGCCACGTTCTCCAGAAACCTATATCTTCCCATAACGTAAAATAGTGACTTCTTTTGTCTTATCTTGATACGCGTCGGTTTACCCGCGCGTTTTGGCTTCTTCTTTCGTGCAGTGTCAGTTGAAGGGGGTTGCGCGACAGGTTGCGTTGCCAAACACCGCGGCTTCCTCTGCGGCGAGCGTATTAGCCACGCCTGCCGACACGGAATCTCAAGCCTTCGTGCTTGCCGCTGCCTGGGACCCGTGCTGCTGGCGGTCAGTAAGTGACCTCCCTAAGTCAAAGTGCGCCGAAGGCAAGGTGCATGTCACATCGAGCAGCCGCCTTCCACGGCGCACTTATCTAAACCACAGCCTTTTTCTCTAACCGGCTTTCTCGATGCAGTCCACCGGACAGACTGCCACGCAGCGGGATCCTCCCTCAACGCCTTCGCACTCATTGCAGAGATTGGGATCGATCACGTATAAATCACCTTCGGCGATGGCCGACTGAGGACATTCCGGAAGGCACAGCCCGCATGCGGTGCACTCGTCCGTGATCTTCATTGCCATAGAATTCACCTCCTCCCGGGATGTTTGGCATGGTCGTCTTTCGATCGGCCTAATATATAAGGAGGGCTCCAGAGTTGTCAAACATTATTTGTGAAAACTTAGCTGCAACACGAGAACTCTGCGCAGACTGCAATCAGCCGGTCTCAGGCTGAAAGGTTCATGCCAGGGCAAAGAGCTGTGCAGATAGAGGAAGAGGGTGTGCTTCGGTTAGGGTAGAGGGGGGCAAGGAACTACCCAAAGCTACAGGGCACACCCTCGAGATGGAATCTAATTTATGGCATCCGTAATATACCAGACGCCTCCTGCTTGGCAATTAGCAATCCACCCTATTTTGCCGTTCCGAAAGCTTTATCTCTTAATAGGGTCGGTTGCCCTCTGGTGGCACGGGCATTGTGCACAGGCCACTTGATTTCTCGCCAAGTCATCTTAGGACCGCGGGTCCGCTACACGTTCAGGTCGACCAGTCCCTTCTGTATTGCATACTTCACCAGCTTGGCCACGTCGTGAATGTTCAGCTTCTGCATGATGTGAGCTCTGTGTGCCTCCACCGTTTTCACGCTGATGAAGAGTGCCTTGGCCACCTCCCGGTTGGTATATCCCTCGGCGATCAGCTGCAATACCTCCCTTTCTCGATCGGTCAACAGATCGAACGGGGTCTCGGTCTTCCCCGTCTCCATCTTGCGCAGGTAGGCGTCAATGAGCGTCTTGGAGATGGTCGGGCTCAGGAAAGACTTGTCCTGATGAATGGAGCGGATGGCATTCACCAGCTCCTCCACCGCTCCTTCCTTCAGAATAAATCCCGAGGCACCGGCCTGGAAAGACTGAAGGATGTACTCCTCATTTTTGTGCATGGTGACCATGATCACCTTGATTTCCGGCAACACCTTCTTGATTTGCTTGGTTGCCTCCAGGCCGTTGAGATTGGCCATGGCGATGTCCATCAGCACCAGATCCGGTTTCAGCTCGGTGGTTTTCTTGACCGCCTCTCTGCCGTCTGAGGCCTCGCCCACCACCTGGAGATCAGGCTCTTCCTCCAACAGCTTCTTGATTCCCTGACGAAAGATCTTGTGGTCGTCAGCGACCAAGAGTTTAATCTTCTTCATGCTTCACCTCCGAAGAAGGAATGTTAATGTTTAGTGTGGTTCCTTTTCTTGGTTGGGAAATGATCTCGAATTTCCCCCCAAGCATGTCAGATCTTTCTTTTATGTTAAGAAGTCCCATACTTCCGCGAGGCGCGGATAAAACCTTGTCTGCATCGAATCCCACACCATTGTCTCTGACCGACATAGTTACGCCGGAGGCTTGATAAGAGACCAGAATGGTCACATCGGTGGCATTAGCGTGCTTGGATACGTTGTTCAGAGCCTCCTGGGCTATACGAAAGAGCGCCACCTCAACTTCCCTGGGGTATCTGCGCTCTTCGCCCCTGGTCCTCAAAGAGACACTGACGTCCGTTCTCTTGGCGAAATTTCCGAGAATCCATCTCAATGCGGGGGCCAGCCCAAAGTCCTCCAGCACAGGAGGACGGAGTTCAAAGGTCAGGGTCCTGATATCGTCGATTGTCTGGCTCAAAAGCCGCTGTGTGTCCATAAGAAGCTCCTCTGCCGCTGGCAACTTCTGAGGCCGGTCCTTCAAGTGCCGCTTCATCTTGTCCAGGTTCATTTTCATTGACAGAAGCATCTGACCCTCATGGTCGTGCAACTCTTGGGCGACGCTCCTTCGTGCATCTTCCTGGGCGCTCATCAGTTGGGCCGCAAGACGCCTCACGTCCTTCCCGTGCTTCTCCACCATCTGTAGCAGCCTGGCGTTCTCGATGGCGACCGCTATCTGATTGGCTATTGTCTGGACCAGTTTTATCTCCTCCTGACTGAAGACTCTGTGCTCCTTGACGCTGGTGATGCTCAGGATGCCCACCAGCTTCTTGCCAAAGAACATGCCCGCGCCCAGCACAGACTTTATCCCTTGCTTGAGAAAATACCGACTGGTCCCGCTTCCTCTGGGAAGATCCGAGGTTTTGCCTATAACCCAGGGTTTTCCTGTCTTGATGATCTTGGTATAGGCCGGGAAATCTTGCCAGGAGAATCTGGTACCGAGCAACCGCGATGTGTCGGCCTGCCCCTGCTGGAAGAGCCCTCTGATTTCTATCTCCGCTCCGTCGGCAGTGGGCAGCGAGATGGCGCATCTCTCCACTCCTAACTCGGTTCCGACCACGCGGCTGGCGACCTGGCTAAGTTCGCTCAAGCCCATGCTTTGCGAAAGCGCCTGCCCAAGCTTCAAGAGAATGTCCTTCTCCCGGGTTTGTTTTGTCAACGTTGTTGCTTGTTCCTCGATCTGCGCATATTTCTGCTTCAAATCTTCCAGAAGCTGGTAGTTCTCGACCGTCACCCCGATAGCGTTGGACATCGTCTGCAATAACCTTATCTCGTCCTTGGTGTAGGGATGGACTTCTTTCATCGTGCCCACGGTCAAAAACCCCAGGACCTTCCCCCCGCTAATCAGGGGGACGGCCACGGTTGATTTCAGTCCTCGACGTAGGAAATACTTCTTGGCCAGATCTGCCCTGGGCAACTTGGAGATGTCCGGGAAAAGCAAAGGTTTCTTACGCAGCAAAATCTGCTTCAACTGGGGAAAAACGTCAGGTGTAAAGGTGGTCCCCACCACCTCGGGGCCCGTTGGTGCTACCTGGGGGTAGACCGCCCTTATTGTGGTGCTGACTCCGTCCGGATTGACCAAGGCGACGGAACTCCGCTCGGTTCTCAGAATCTCGACTACCTTCCTGGTGGCGGATCTGAGCAGTTGATCCAGATTGCGGGCAGAGCTTAAGGTTTGAGTTAACTCAAACATCATCTTCTGTTCTCTGAATTGAGCCTTCAACAGTTTGGCTTGGTCGATTATCCTAGAGTGCTCGCCTTTGAGATCCTCCATCAGCCTGCAGTTCTGCAGGGCCGCACCCACCTGATTGGCCATGGTGAGCGCGAGACGAACCTGTTCTGCGTCGAAGGCTCTGGATTCTCCGACCATGCCCACGTGGAGGACGCCCATTAATCGATTTCTCTGAAATATGGGGACCGCCAAGGCCCAAGTCATTCCAGCTTTGCGAATTATCCGTTTTGCCAGACCCGGCGCAGGGTTTGCGCGCGAAGTCGAAACCTCAATGTGTGCACGCGCCCGAAGAGATTGCTCATAAGAGGAAAGCTGTTCCTTTGTCGTCCTCACTTCCCAAACCGGGGTGGAGTCTTTCTTTCTTCCAAAGGCGAACATTTGCACTTTGACGGTGGAGCCTGGGGCTCCGTCCTCTGTCAGCATCACGCTGCAGCGGTCCGCGTTCAAGGCCTGAATCATCTTCTCTGCACCCAACTTAAGCACCTGGTCGCATCTCAGGCTTCGGGAGAGCGATCTGCTGGTATTAAGCAGGATGTTGTATTCTCGAACCTTCTTGATTTCGGTCAGATCTGAGAGAACACCCAGTGTACCCTTGAAGCTCCCATCATCGTTCCACAAAGGGGCGGCAGAGACGTAAACAGGTTTTGGCTTGCCACTCTTGGTGAGAAGTGTGGCCTCATACTTCGAAGCACGTCCTTTTCTCCTCTTCGCCGTTTCCTTCTTGAAGATGGAGTATTGAGATTGCCCGCTGAGACCTTTCAGATTGACACCTATCAGCTCGTCTATCTTGTAACCCAGGAGGTCAGCGAAAGCTCGATTGACGAAGACTAGGTTCTCCTTGTGGTCACAGATCCCGATTCCCTCCTGTGCCGTCTCCACCAGGGTGCGGTATCGCTCCTCTGCCTGCTTGCGTTGAGTGACGTCTCTGAAGATCCCCATCAGGTATGTCTTCCCTGCCAATGTTATGCGAGAGGAGTTGACGTCGGCATAGAAAGTGCTGCCGTCCTTTCTTCTGACCGGGATATCTGGAGCCAGGGTTATTTCCTGCTTCCACTGCCTGTCAAACTGCTGAAGAACGTAAGGTAGATCTTCCTCCGGGTGAATATCGCTAACACCGAGAGAGCTGATCTCCTGCGCGCTGTACCCCAACATGCGGCACATCATCTTGTTGGCCGTGTAGAACCTCTTATTATGAGGATCAGCGAGCACTATGCCGTCCGTCGCACGGTCGAAAATGGCCTTGAACCTCTGCTCGGACTCTTTCAAGGCTCGCTCCGCTCGCTTCCGCTGGGTAACGTCCCTCAGGAAGGTGATGATTCGGACGACCTCCCCGTTCTCCACCACCGGTGTCTTGTGGGTTTCCGTGATAAACTCCATACCTTTGATAGTGTTGTGTTCTATGGTGACCAGAGTCTTCCCGGTGCGCAGCACCATCCGGTATTCATCGCCGACTTTCTTGGGCAAGAACTTGAAGGTATCGAGGATGCTCCGCCCTATTACATCAGTGCGGAAGCCCAGTTTCTTGGTCCATCGCTTGAATGCTTCGTTCACGGTTATCAATCGTAGTTTAGCGTCAACCACGTGCATCGGATCGTCGACCGAATCAATAGTGGTGCGATACAGCCGCTCCGACTCCTGGAGAGTTTGTTCCGCCTGCTTGCGCTCGGTAATGTCGTGGGCAAAAATGGCCAGTCGAGCCACCTTCCCATGCGCGCTGAAGACGGGATATATGCTCTGGTCGAACCATCTTCCCTCTCGCCGGTCCTCGAAACGCAGGGGTTTGCCCGAACGGATGACCTTGCTTCCTTCCTTTCTTCTCCTCTCGGCGACCTCTGGCGGGAACAGGTCAAAAACGCACGTTCCGATCAGTTCATCCACGCTCTTGCCCAGCGTCTTGGCGGTCGACTCGCTCAAGGCTACGATTGTTCCGTCAGGATCGGCGAGGCAAGCTATGCCAGGGGGGGCGTTCAGCAGCGCGCGTGCCGTCTCCTCACTGTCTCGCAGCGCCTGCTCTGCTCGTTTGCGGTCGGTTATGTCGATCCCCGTCCCCAGAACCATATCTGTCCCGTCGATTCCCGCGAGCGGATGCTCGTGCACCACGTACGTGCGACCATCCTTGCTCGTCCACTCGTAAGTCTGAGCAGTCTTAGAATCCAGCACTTCCAGAGTGATGCAAGGATCACAAGGTTTGTTGCGCCCGTAGAAAGCTTGGTAGCAGGGTAGGTCGCCGGGATCCCCGAACAACTCGCGGAAGGTCCGATTCACAAAAGGAACCGAATAATCTGGGGCCTGAAGGTAGACGAATGCGGGCATGGTATCCAGGACCGAGAAGAGCCTTTTTCGCTCTTGCTGGACCTTTTGCTCAGCCATCTCACGCTCGGTGATATCAACGACGGTGACCAGCACCTTGGACAGTGATTGCTCGTAACCTGGGGCTACCGTCCATCTCACAACCACATAATTCTTCTTTCCCTTCAGATCCAGAGTGACGGCCTCGGCCTCAAACATGGTCTTGCCTTCAGCTATACAGATCAGTTCTTCTCGAAAAGGAATGTAGGATTCTTCGGCTAAGATCTTGCCGAAGTTGGAAATCAACTCCTCCTTGTCTCGGGCCCCATAGAGTTTCAGGGAAGCTTTGTTCACGTCGATTACCTTCACCAGCGAGGCGCACTTGAAAACTGCCTTTGGGTGTCGCTCGAAATACGCCCTGAAGTCCCTGACTCCCGAATCCCTCAAGGCGTCTATGTAGCTCTTGACCTCGGAGAAATCCTCCTCCCATAAGGACACCGGCGATTCCTCAAAAAGGACGCGATATCGACTTTCGTTATCCCGCAGTGCGCGTTCCGTCCGCCTGCGTTCGGTGATCTCATAAGCGAACACGGCGAGTCGAACCACCTTGCCCCGCTCGTCGAAGACCGGGTAAATGTTGCTATCCCAGCACCTTGTTCCTCGTTCATCCTCAAAACGCACCGGCCGACCCGAACGAACGGCCTTTTTGGTCATGGCTCTTCTTCGAGCGGCGATCTCAGGCTCGAATAGGTCGAAAGCGCAGGTGCCGATAAGCTCGCCTGCATCCTTCTCTAATATCTTGGCCGTTGCCTTGCTCAATGCGAGGATGGTTCCGTCGGGATCTACGAGGACGGCTATCTCAGGGGAGGCGTTGAGTAAGGCCCGGGCAGTCTGCTCGCTGCTTTGCAGAGCCTCCTCCGTCTTCTTGCGTTCCGTGATGTCGTGACCTATGGCGATGGCGGTCGCGTCGTTTTCATCCGGGCCAATAATGGAGGTGTTGGACCACAGAATGGTGCGAATCCCTCTTTTTGTTAGAATCGGACCCTCATACCGGTCGCGAGGATGGGCGCGGACCCACTCGGCGAAAGATTTCAATCCCCTGTGGCGTTTGTCAGGTGGCAGGAAGAGGTCGGGCCATCGCTTGCCCAAAACCTCCTTGCGTCGATACCCGGTGACCCGCTCGCACTCTCGGTTAAACATGGTGATCTTTGCCTCAGCATCCAGGCAGAGTATCATGCTGTTAGCCGTATCCAGAATGGACTGCGAGAAGTCACGCTCGTCTATCAACGCTTGATGGATCTCGATCTCCCTGACTCGGGATGCGGCGGCTTCGACCAGAGTCTCCAGGGCCTGAATCGTCTTAAGATCCGGTCGACAGCCGTCAGTGGGAGTGTCTACGGAAAGGTATCCCATGGTCTGCCCGGAAAAGTCACGGAGAGGAACGAACAACTCATCCCCCACCCGCCAATCGCCGCCGTCCAGCTTTGCCTTTTTCTGCGGTATATGGCGGCGGCTTTTGCTCAGGTCCAGTCCGGCCTCCGCCGGGACAAAGAAAGAATCGGAAATGCGGAACCTTTTGCTGGTCAATCTGGCTTTGAGTTTCCGGTCGATAGGCGGCGCTTGTCGTGCGAGCTTGACCACATTGAGCGGAAGCCCCACCTGGCCCAGGTGAAAGATCTTGCCGCCCAACTTGTGCAGTGTCATCACCGCACGCTCAAATAGCCCGGAATCGCGCACAGCTTCGCATACCCTGGTCAAAACCCGATCGACATCGTCCAGCTTGCGAAGATCAGCCAAAAGACGGGCTCGCTCTCGAACAATTCGCTCCTTGTCGGCAAGAGTCTTCTCCATCTGCCTGCGGAGGGTGATGTCCTCCATTATGCCGACCAGGTGCGTTATCTTGCCGGATGCGTCTCTTAACGGGGCCTTCTTGGTGTGAAGGTAATGCAGCCTGCCCTCTCCATCGGTGATGGGTTCCTCAGGAATGTTTATCACCTTCCCGGTGCGAAACATCTCCTCGTCCTTTTTCCAGAAGAAATCAGCTTGCTCCTTGGGAAAGAAGTCGTGGTCCGACTTGCCCAGCATCTGTTCCCGGTCAAATCCGGCCAGCCGGGCGGAGGCGCGGTTCAGGAGCACCCAACGATGCTTGCGGTCTTTGACAAAGATGGGGCTGGGGATACTGTCGATAAGAGCATCGAGTAATGATTGGGCGATGTCGCCGGACACTTCGTCTGCCTTAGATTGCATAAGGGATAACACTGCAGAGAGCGCTCCCAAGGACTTTAGGTCGGCCCTGGTGAAATGGGGATAGTCTGCCTCCCGAGATATGCTCAACGCGCCTGTGGGCTTACCATGCTTCTTCAGTAGCACCCCAACAAACTTCTGCGCGCGCACGGTTCGAAGGAATCGGTAAAGAGCCCTGTTGCTCGAGTAGATTTCCCCGATTCGGTTGCACAATATGGGATAGGACCGCCTCACCACCCGGGGGGAGAGGCCGGATATGGCATGCGCTTCAGCCTTGGCCTGCAGGGCCTTGGACCAGCCGCTGCCTGTCACCTTCACTTTGTCCTGTCGGAACCGGAAAAGCCAGCATGCCTCCGCCCGAAAAGCTGCCCTGATGCCTGCCAGGCTCTCGCGCGTTATGCGCTCAGGCTTGGCTTGGGAAAGCGCCAATGAGGAGATTCGCGCCACCAGAGGGAG